>JBQGCR010000395.1:0-10127 GCA_052038585.1 Kineosporiaceae bacterium | reverse complement strand
CCGTCCAGGTCCGGGACGCCGGCGTTCGGGGGGGGACGGGGGCGGGCCGCCGGCGGGGGGGCGGGGCGCCGGCGCGCGGCCGGCAGGGGGGTCTGCGGGACGGTCGACGCGGCGGGGGCCGGCGCGGCACCGGCTGCGACGAGGGCGGGCTCGCGCACCGCGGAGGGGGTCCGCGGTGCGGGCACCGAGGCGGCGGCGGGGGCGGCCACGGCCGGACCGGCCATGCCGACGTCGGCGCTGCCGGCGTCGTAGGCACCGGCCCGGGTGCCCCAGCCGGCGACGTGCGCGAGCCGGAAGAAGCCGATGAGCCGCACGGGCATGAGGAACGCGGTCGACACGAGGATGAAGACGGGCAGCCGCAGGACGTCGGACGGCTTCTCCTGCAGGTGGCGCATCTGGCGCAGCCCCATGGACAGGACCGACGCGACGACCGCCGTCGCGACGATCGCCGGCAGCCCGACGTGCGTGCCGTAGCTGGCGAGGATCGCCTCGTAGAAGTTCAGGCCGGTCCCGGTCGCCGCCCGGTAGCCCCAGCCGATGACGACGCCGAGCAGCAGGAAGGGCAGGACGATGTCGGCGACGAAGAACGCCGCGAGCACCGGGGCGTGCCCGAGCATCCACGGCAGCATCCGCAGCGTGTTGTACTGCGAGCCGCGCGCCCAGCGCAGCTGCTGCTTGAAGAGCTTCTTCACCTGCAGCGGGGCGTCGGTGTAGACCAGGCTCGTGTGCTGGTAGACGGTGCGGTAGCCGGCCTTGAGGGTGAGGTTGGTCAGCGTCCGGTCGTCGCTCACCTCGAGGAAGACGCCGAGGAAGCGGGCGGTCATGAACGGCTCCATGACCCGCAGGACGATGTCGCGGCGGAAGGCGATCGTCCGGCCGGGCAGGCACCCGACCTGGCCGAGGACGCTCTGCGCGGGCATCGAGTACAGCGAGCGGGAGTTCTCCAGCCAGTCGGCCCAGCGCGTGATCCAGGAGCGCTCGGGGTCGAGGATGCGCTGGCGCGTCGTCACGCCGCCGACGGACGGGTCGGCGAAGGGCTTGACCAGCTCGGGGAGCGTGCCCGGTGTCCACACCGTGTCCGAGTCGACGAGGACGGCGATGTCGCCGCGGGCGAGCTCGGTGCCGACCTTGACCGCGTTGCGCTTGCCCGGCGTCGTCACGTGCACCCAGCGCACGTCGGGGGCGAACTCGTCGCAGACCCCCTCCAGCGCCTCGTTGCGGGCCCCGTTGATGACGACGATGACCTCGGTCGGGCGCTGGGCGACGATCCGGGCCAGGACGTCCCGGAACAGGTCGAGCGGCTCGTCCACGACCGGCACGATCACGCTCGTCGTCGTCTCGTACGGGGCGGTCCACGGCCGGTAGCGCCGCGAGAGGAGCACCTTGACGGCCCAGAGGGCCCAGACGATGGCGGAGAACAGCGCGAAGAGGTACAGCTCTCCGTGGTTCTCGACCGCGTGGCGGATCTGCAGGACGAAGATGAACACGAGGGGTGCGCTCCAGAGGGTCCGCTCGGGGCGGCGCGGTCGCGTCGGGCGGTGGTCTGCGTCGCGGTGGCGACGTCTGCGGGGTCTCTCGCGGGCCGGGGTCGGGACACCGGCGCCTCGTCGAGCCGGCGGTCCGCGCCGGTCGTCGCTGCGCGAGGTCCGGCGTCTTTGGTGCCATCGCCCGGTGTCGGCGGCCCCTGAAGGACCCTCACCCGATCGGAGCAGCAGGTCCGGACGACGGCGTGACGGTGCGCGACCGGGACGGCGCCCGGTCACCCGGACGGACCGCGCCGGGACGGGGCCCGCGTGCCCGGGCGACGGGCCGTGACATCCTGGGCCGGTGCGGCACAGCGAGTTCTGGACCCTGCTCGAGGAGGAGTTCGGTGCCGCGCACGGGCGCGCCCTGGCCCGCGACCACGTCCTGCGGACGCTCGCCTACCGGACCCCGGAGCAGGCGCTCGCCGAGCACGTCGACCCGCGCGAGGTGTGGTTCGCGCTCTGCGAGGACCTCGACGTGCCGCCCGAGCGCCGCTGGGGCCGGGACCCCCGCGACCGCCGCCGCCGCTGAGCAGCCGCCGCCGAGGCGGCGGCGTCGCTCAGGAGGCGCCGACCCGGGTGGTCGCGCCGGCCTCCCCGCCGGGCCGTGGCACGCGGTTCCACAGCCGCGGCGCCCGCCGGGGGGCGAGCGGGACGACGAGGCGCACGCACGTCCCGCGCCCGACGGCGCTGGTCACGGTGAGCCGGCCGTCGACGGACTCGGCGTTGTCGCTCATGAGGGACATCCCGAGGTGTCCCTCGGCGACGCCGTGCCGGGGGGCGGCGAAGCCGATCCCGTCGTCCTCGACGACGAGGACGACCTCGTCGCCGTCGGCGGCCAGGGTGAGCCGCAGGGTGAGGGCCTGGGCGTGCTCCACGGCGTTGCGCAGCGCCTCCCGGCCCACCTGGAAGACGGCGGCCGACGTCCTGGCCGGCAGCGCCGGCATCGGCCCGATGTCGCTGACGACGGTGATGCCGTGGCTCTCAGCGTCGGCCGCGACGGTGAGCAGCGCGCTGCCGAGGTCGACGTCCTCGACGACCGAGGTGTAGAGCGTCGTGATGATCGAGCGCAGCGACGCGACGTCCCCCCGGACGACGTCGAGGCTCGTGCGGACCGTGGCGAGCATGTCCCGCCGGTCCTCCTCGGCGAGCCCGGCGGGGCGGGCGAGGCGTCCCTCGACGACCGCGAGGGCGTAGCCGACGCCCGACAGGTCCTGCACGACGCCGTCGTGGAGCTCCGCGGCCATCGCGCGCCGCTCGGTGGCCGACGCCTCGGCGGCGAGCCGGACGAGCGTGCTGCGCTCGGCCTCCTGGCGCGCGACCCGCCGGGCCAGGCTCACCGCGAGCGGCAGGATGAGCAGCAGGAGGAGCACGAGCGGCACGAGGACGGCGGGCGCGATGGTCTCCGCGAGCTGGTCCTGGCGCTCCTGGAGCCGGTCCACGGAGAAGTACGTCTCGACGAGGATCGGCCGGCCCGTGGCGTCCTCGGCCCCGACGTACGCCTCGACGACCGGGGCGAGCGTGCGCTCGTAGAGGTTCTCCGGCCGCGAGACGTCGGACAGCTCGGAGTCGTACTCGTCGCTCGTCAGGGCGGCGAGGTCGTCCGGGTCGAGCGGGAACGTGCGGCCGATGAGCTCGGGCCGGTCGCTGAAGACGACGGTCCCCTGGCCCCCGACGGCGGTCCAGATCTTGACCCGCTCGATGCTCGACCGCGGCCGGGTGACGTTCGCCGGGAGGCCGAGCCCGGTGCGGGCCTCGACCGCCTCGCGCAGCCGGGTGAGGTCACCGGGGTCCCCGGCGCGCACGCCGTCGGTGACGAGCGGCGACACCGTGAGCGCGAGGTTCTGGGTGGCCTCCGCGGCGAGCTGGGAGACCTCCTTCTCGGCGACGCGCTGCGAGATGACGCCCGCGGCGATGACGACGACGACGGCCGCCACCGCGCTCGTGAGGAGGAACTGGACGACGGCGCGGCGGACCGGCGAGGGGGTCGTCCACGACGTCGCGGCGAAGGCCATCCCGGGTCCCGGCCGTCAGCGGTCGCGCGGGACGTCGATGAGGCCGAGCCGGGTGGCCACGACCACCGCCTCGAGCTGGGAGTGGCAGTCGAGCTTGGTCAGCAGGCTCTTCACGTACCCGCGGCACGTGTGGACGCTGATGTCGAGCCGCCGGGCCGTCCGGGTGACGTCGAGCCCGAGGCCGAGGAGCTGGAGCACCTCGAGCTCGCGCGGGGTGAGGTTCGGCGCGGGCGTCGCGGCGGGGCGGCCGGCCGGCGCGTGGTCGAGGATCGTCGCGAGCAGCGCCGCGTCGACGGTCATCGAGCCCGAGCGTGCCGTGCGGACCGCGGAGAGGACCTCGGTGAGGTCGCCGGTCTTCGAGACGAAGGCCGAGGCGCCGGCGGCGGCGGCCTGGGCGATGTAGCGCCGCTCCTCGGCGGCCGTGAGCATGACGACGCGCACGTCGGGGAAGGACTCCCGCACGCGCAGCGTCGCCTGGATGCCGTCGAGGTCCGGCAGCTGCAGGTCCATGAGGACGACGTCCGGGTGCTCGCGCGCGATGAGGGCGAGCCCCGCCCCGGCCGTCGTCGCGGTCCCGACGCAGCGCACGTCCGGCTCGCTCGACAGCGCCATCGACAGCAGCTGCCCGATCGTCGCGTGGTCGTCGACGCCCACCACGCGGATGACCGACGCGTCGTCGTCCGGCGCACTCCCGGCCTGGGCCGGGACCGGTCCCACCGGCGTCCCGCCCACTGCCTCGTCCATGGCGTCCGTCATCGCCATCGGCCCGACCTTCCCCACCCGCCCACGACGCCCCTGGCCGGACGCCTCTCCCCGAGTGACTGAAAGGTATCCACTCCGGGGCCCCGTCGTTGAGGTTTGAGCAACTCGGTCACCCGCGCGTGGCGATGATCACCCGCGGGAGGCCCCGGCCGGGACTTTGGTCACGGTCCGTGAGATGTCGTCACGCCCGCGATTGGGGGGCGGGGACCGCCCACTTCGCGGCTGCACCGGCGTGCGTCCCCTCTGGTCCCATGCTCCCGGAGCCCTGTCGGCTGACCCGGCTCCCCGCCACCAGGGGGGTGACCTCGGCCGGCCGACGACCTCGGACGGGCCGGGCCACCGGAACGAGGAGTGTCATGAGAGCCGGAGCCCGGCACCACGCCGGACGCGTCAGGGGACGCGCCCGCATCGCCCAGGTCCTCGCCGTCGTCGTCGCCGTCCCCGCAGCGCTCGCGCTGGGCATCGGCACGAGCGCCGAGGCGGCCGTCAGGGTCGGCGCGCGCTCGGCGACGCTCGACCCGGCCGTCGGCGGGTTCCCGACCTGGTACCAGGACCAGGCCGGCACCCGGCTGGAGCCGTGCCTGGACGCCAACGACCCCAGCTGCATCCTCCCGACGGACGTCGTCGCCCCCTACGCCTTCCCGGGGAACTTCCCCGACGAGTTCTTCTACTCGATGACCGAGTCCGACATCCTGCAGACCAGCGGGTGCGGTGGCGTCCCCGGCAAGGTCTCCGTCCGGATGGCCCTCGAGGGCGCGTTCGTCAACGGCGCCCCCGCCCAGGGCGACCAGATGGTCTTCGGTCGCACCCGGATCACCGCCACCGGGCTGTGCCCGGACACGACCTACACCTTCGACTACCCCTTCGGCACGAAGACGCTCAGGACGAACGACCTGGGGACGATCGTCCGCGGGGTCGGGACCGTGGACGTCGGCTGCGTCCCCACGACGACGACCCCCTGCGACTTCGACGCGGCGCGCGCCTCGGAGGTCATGGGCGGGCCGGCCGGCTTCCTGCGCTGGGACCCGGCGGAGTCGAGCCCGCCCGAGGGGTACCTCGGTGACGGCACGACCCTGCACACCATCGTGGGCGGGACCGTGCGCAACTCCTTCACGGTCAAGGACGCGGACGGCAACGTCCTGACCAACGCGGGCACGCCGCTCACGACCGACCGGTTCACGGTGATGGGCAAGCTCGCCGGCCCGCTCACCGCCGGCCCCTCGGCCGCCGACTTCGCCGGTGTCGAGCTGGGGGCGACCAAGCCGGTCACCATCACGCTGACGGCGCAGGACGCCGCCCCCCTCACCGTGGCCGCGCCGTCGGTCACCGGTGACGGCTTCTCCGTGACCGCGACGACCTGCGGCGCCGCGATGGCCAGGGACGACACCTGCACCGTCACCGTCGCCTTCACCCCCGAGGTGGGCAGCCTCACCGGCGTGCGCACCGGCACGCTGACGGTCCCGCACGACCGCTACCGCACGCCCCTGCTGGTCCCGCTCACCGCGACGGCGACCAACCCCGGCGCACAGGCCGAGGCGACCGCCGCCCCCGGGGCCTACACGTTCGGGGAGCAGCGGGTGCGGGTGACGAGCGACGAGAGGCTGGTGACCGTCACCAACTCCGGCACGGCGCCGCTCGTCGTCGCCGGCGCCACCCTGACCAACTCCGGGACGGGGTCCGGCGCCGAGCAGTTCTCCCTCGCCACGAACACCTGCACCCTGGCCTCGGTCCCGCCCGGTGGCACCTGCCAGATCGGGCTGCGCTTCCGGCCGACGACCGTGGGGGACAAGAACGCCTCGCTGGAGGTCGACTCCAACTCGGTCCCGCCGTTGACGGTCCCGGTCTCGGGCACGGGCATCGGCGGCAACGCCGCCGTCTCGACCGAGATCGACCCGAGGACCGGGTACCCGATGTGGTACCGCGACGAGCAGGGCATCACGGTGTCCGAGTGCCTCGACCCGCAGGACCCCAACTGCATCGTCCTGCCCGACGCGACGTACGACGGGCAGAACCCGCTGTCGTTCCTGGACCCGAACGACCCGAGCGGCGACACGCTCGCCGGACCGCTGAACTTCCCGGAGGAGTTCTTCTACCACGTGGCCGAGAACGCCCCGCTGGAGGTCGAGTCCTGCAGCGGCACCGGTTCCGTGCTCGTCCGCACGGCGGTCGAGGGCGCCTTCGTCAACGGCGACCCGGCACCGCACGACCAGATGGTCTTCACCCGGATCCGGGTGACCGCCCGGGGCCTGTGCCCGAGCTCGCAGTACGAGTTCGTGCACCCGTACGGCACCGTGACGCTGGAGACGAGCGCGCGCGGCAGCATCCTGCGCGGCGTCGGCACCGAGGACATCGGCTGCGTGCCGGTGGCCCCGGACACCTGCGACTTCAGCGAGGCGCTGCAGGGCCGGCCGATGGGCGGCTTCCTGCGCTGGGACCCGGCTGTCGCACCCGCGGCCCCGGCCGGCTACCTCGGTGACGCGGTCACCGAGCACTCGGTGGTGGGTGCCACCTTCGTCCACGAGGGCCGGCCCGCGAACTTCGTCAAGGTCATCAAGCTGCCCGGCCAGGACGACCCCGAGGGCACGCAGCCGCGCGTGGTGGGCGAGACCGACCAGTTCGTGGTCATGGGCAAGATGCGTGGCCCGCTCGAGGCCGACGTCGCGGCCGTGGACTTCGACCTGCAGCCGGTCGGCGTCGAGTCGAACGAGCAGGTGGTCACGCTGACCAACACCGGCATCCGGCCCATCACCCTGACCGGGGCAACCGTGACCGGCGCTGACGCCGCGGACTTCGCCCTGGGCAACAGCCCGTGCGCGACCGCGCTCTCCGCGACCCCGGTCACCCTCGACCCCGGACAGACGTGCCGGACGACGGTGACCTTCACCCCGACGACCGTCGGCCCGCGTGAGGCGAGCGTCACGATCCGGCACGACGGCTTCAACGACCCGTTCGTCCTGCCGCTGCGCGGCGTCGGCCAGACGGGCGTGGACACGCCGGCCATCTCGTTCTCGCCCCGGTCGCTGACCTTCGCCCCGCTCAAGGTGGGGCGGACCAGCCCGGTCGCGACGGTCACCGTGTCCAACGCCGGTGGGCAGGCCGCGCTGCGGGTCTTCGACGTCGTGCCGGTCGGCCCCGCCGCGGACCAGTTCACCGTGTCCGACAACCGCTGCCAGTCACCGGTCGACCCGGGTGCGACCTGCCAGGTCGACGTCGTCTTCACCCCGACGACCGCGGGCACGAAGACCGCGTCGCTGGAGTTCCAGGACAACGTCAACGGCCTCAGCTCGACGCACCAGCTGGCGCTGGCCGCCGAGGGCACCGACACGGCGCCCGCCGTGGCCGCGCAGGTGGACGGCAACGGCTTCCCCCTGTGGTACCAGGACGCCGACGGGACCCGGCTGGAGCCGTGCCTGACCCAGGGCGACCCCGGCTGCATCCTGCTCGCGGACGAGTTCTACGCCGGCAACAGGCCGCTGGAGTTCCCCGGCAACTTCCCGGCGGAGTTCTTCTACACGCTGGCCGACTCCGAGCAGATCGTGACCCCGGGCTGCGAGGCGCTGGGGACCCCGCCGGGCACCGCGTTCCTGCGGGTGGCCCTGGAGGGGACCTTCGTCGACGGCGCGCCGTCGGCGGGTGACCAGATCACGTTCACCCGGAGCCGGATCGTGGTGCGCGGCGGGCTGTGCCCGAACGCGGACTACAGCTTCGTCACCCCTTACGGCCAGAAGACGGTGCGCACGAACGCCGACGGCGGCCTCACGGCCAACCAGGCGACGATCGACACCGGCTGCGGGGCGGCTCCGTGCACCTTCGCGGACGCCCTCGCCACGCCGGACTCGGCCGGCAGCGACACGGTGACGGCCGGTTTCCTGCGCTGGGACCCGAACGTGGCTCCTGCCGCCCCGGCCGGCCACCTCGGTGACGGCACGTCCTTCCACAAGGTCGTCGGCGGGACGTACGTGCCGCCGGGCCTGCGGACGCCGATCAACGCCTTCGAGATCCGCGAGGTGTCCGGCAACCTGGTGGCGCGCACCGACAAGTTCCTGGTCTCCGGTCGGGTGGCCGGCCCGCTGGTCACCCCGACCACGCGCCTGTCGTTCCCGGACACCGTCGTCGGGACCGCCTCCGGTGCGCAGGACGTCACCGTGACCGACGTCGGTGCCGCCGGCACCTCGGTGGCCTCCGCGACACTCGGCGGGCTGGACGCGTCGCAGTTCGCGGTCTCGGCGAGCACGTGCGGCGCGGCGATGGCCCAGGACGCCACGTGCGTGGTGTCGGTCAGGTTCGTCCCGACCACCACCGGGACGAAGACCGCGACCCTGCGGCTGGAGTCCTCGACCGGCCAGGTCGTCACCGTCGCCCTGTCCGGGGTGTCCAGCCCGCCGCCGGCACCGGTCATCGGTGTCAGCACCGGGGTCCTGGCCTTCGGCACGACGACGCCGGGCGCGCCGGTCCTGCGGTTCACCAACGTGACGAACACCGGCAACGCGCCGCTGGTCATCACGACCCGCACCGTCAGCGGCACCGGCGCGGCGGACTTCACCGTGAACGGCGCCGCACCCAACGGTGCGGTCACCAACTGCGGGCTGGTCCTGCCGATCACCGTCGCGCCCGGAGCCTCGTGCGCGATCGGGATGGTGTTCAAGCCGACCGCGGTGGGGGCGCGGACGGCGACGCTGACGCTGACGCACAACGACCTGCGGCCCGGTGTCTCCGGCCAGACGCTGGTCTCCATGTCGGGCACGGGGACGGGCAACACCTTCTCGGTGCAGTCCGCGGCGTTCGGCAACGTCCGGCTCAACACGAACAAGACGCTCTCGGTCTCCATCCGGAACACCGGGACGACGCCCGCGGCGCTGACCGCGTTCGCCGTCAACGGCAACCCGGCGACGAACAGCACCGTCACCGGGGTGCAGCGGAGCTTCTTCACCGTGGTCAACAACGGCGCCGGCTGCCTGGGCACCACGCTGGCGGCGGGCCGGTCCTGCACCATCAACGTCACGTTCCGGCCGACGGCCGTGACGAGCTACATCGCGACGCTCAGCATCAAGGGCGACGCGAACTCGCTGCCGGCGGCGGTCACCTCGTCGCTCACCGGCGCGGGACGGTGAGGCCCGGCTAGGCCTGCCCGACCGCACCACCCGAGAACGACCCCCGGACGCTCGCCCCCCAGCGTCCGGGGGTCCTCGTGCGTCCGGGGCCGGCCCCTGGCGTGTCGCGGGCGGCTCGAACGGGTGTTCGGTTAGGTTGTGCACAGGGCCGGCGCGAGCCCCGTCGTCCACAGGCGGCGAGCCGTCCGGCCCGGTTGTCGGTGGGAGGCCGTAACGTCACCGGCGATGAAGACCACACGACCCGCCCCCGCACGACAGCAGACCAGCCGGCGCCCCGAGCCCGGCCAGACCCGAGGTGGACAGATGCCCGCTCCTGCAGACCGCGAGAAGGCCCTCGAGGCCGCCCTCGGCCAGATCGACCGACAGTTCGGCAAGGGCTCGGTCATGCGCCTCGGCGACGAGGTGCGCGCGCCGATCGAGGTCATCCCGACCGGCGCCATCGCGCTCGACGTCGCGCTCGGCATCGGCGGCCTGCCGCGCGGCCGGGTCGTCGAGGTCTACGGCCCGGAGTCCAGCGGCAAGACGACCGTCGCGCTGCACGCCGTCGCGAACGCCCAGAAGGCCGGCGGCATCGCGGCGTTCATCGACGCCGAGCACGCGCTCGACCCGGAGTACGCCAAGAAGCTCGGCGTCGACACCGACGCGCTGCTCGTCTCGCAGCCCGACACGGGGGAGCAGGCGCTCGAGATCGCCGACATGCTCATCCGCTCCGGCGC
>JBQGCR010000394.1:0-11211 GCA_052038585.1 Kineosporiaceae bacterium | reverse complement strand
CCCGGACCCGTTGCGGCGCAGCATGTCCGCGAGCCTGGCGCGCGACCTGGAGCTGCTCGACGCGCGGCTGTGGCGGCCCGTCGCGGACCGGGTCCGCGACGACGCGGTCGTCGTCGTCCCCTCCGGCGACCTCGTCGGCGTGCCGTGGGGCGCCCTGCCGGGGCTGTCCGGACGCCCGGTGAGCGTGCCGCGCTCGGCGACCGCCTGGGTGCGCGGGCGCACCCGGGCCCGGCCCGTCGCGACGGCGGCCTTCGCGGCCGGGCCGGACCTGCAGCACGGCGGGCCCGAGGTGGAGGCCGCGGCGGCCCTGTGGCCCGCCGCGAGCGTCGCGACCGGCGGTGCGGCGACGGTCGGCGCCGTCCTGGCCGCGCTCGACGGAAGCGACCTCGTCCACATCGCGGCGCACGGCGTCCACGAGGGGGAGAACCCGCTGTTCTCCTCGCTGCGCCTGGCCGACGGGCCGCTGTTCGGGCACGACCTCGACGCCGTGCGGACGCCGGCCCACCACGTCGTGCTCTCCGCCTGCGACCTCGGGCTCGCGACCCGCCGGGCCGGCGACGAGCTCCTCGGGATGACGGCCGCGCTGCTGCACGCCGGCACGACGTGCGTGCTCGCCAGCGTCGCCCGGGTGGCCGACGAGGTGTCCGCCGAGGTCCTCGTGGAGTACCACCGCCGGCTGCGGGCCGGCGACGTCCCCGCGACGGCCCTCGCCGCGGCGACCGGCGGGCGCCGCGACGCGCCGTTCGTGTGCTTCGGCACGGCCAGCTGACACGCCCGGGGGTGCCCCGAAACGTCCGGCCTGTCGTGAGAGAGTGTGCCGCAACCCGGCTCCGCGGCGGTCCGGTCCCTCGACCGGCCCGCGCCCCGGCCCGGCCGGGCGCGCGGGTGCAGACGGTCGCCCGGGGCGCGGGAGCGCCACGCGGGCCGTGGCCAGCTGCGGGGGTCCCGACGTGTCGGGAGGGAAGGGGTAGCACGTGCAGGTCGACCAGGAGCGGATCACCGACGCCGTCAAGCGTCTGCGCCGCGCGCAGGGCCAGATCGCCGGCGTCGTGCGGATGATCGACGAGGGGCGCGACTGCGCCGACGTCGTCACCCAGCTCGCCGCGGTGTCGAGGGCGCTGGACAAGGCGGGGTTCGCCATCATCGCCGCCGGGCTGACCCAGTGCATGGAGGCCGGCGAGGACGGCCAGGTGGACCTCGCGCGGCTGGAGAAGCTCTTCCTGTCGCTGGCCTGACGGCGCGACCGGCGACCGATCCCGGTCGCCGACCCCCTGCGCCGACGGTGCGTGCGTGGCAGGCTGCACACTGTCATCACGACATGTCGCATCGAGGCGCGCTCGAGCAAGGGGTGGGCGGTGGACGACAGGCTCGGACGAGTGCTGCGCAGCGCCGTTCCCGCGCCCGCAGGGCCGCAGGACGGCGGCGGCGCGCCGGACGTCGACCGGTGGGTCGTGCACGCCCAGGACGGACGTGCCGAGGAGGTCCTCGCCCGGACCGCGAACCCGGCGCTGCTCGCCGGGCTGACGCCCGAGCGGCGCGGCCGCGCGCTGTACGCCCGCGCGCTGGCCCACCTCCTGCTCGGCCACGACGACGAGGCGACCCGGGACGCCGTCGGGCTCGTCGCGTTCTGCCGCGACCACGGCCTCGCCGCCCAGGGGCTGCTCGCCCGGGCCTTCCTCGTCGAGATGCACCGCCGCGGCGGCCGGCTCGCCGAGGCGGTCGAGGAGCTCGCCCGGGCCGTCGCCCAGGAGCCCGCCCTCCAGGACGTCGAGGACCCGCGGACCCAGAGCGCCCTCGGCGCGCTCGCGGTGGCGCTGCGCGCCTTCGGCGTCGCCGACGAGGCGCGCCGCGTGGAGGACCGGCTCGCCGCCGTCGAGCAGGCGCTGCCCCGCGACCAGCGCGTCAGCCGGTGGAGCAACCTCGCCATCGACCACGCGATCGCCGGGATGGCGTCGGGTCGGGTCGCGCCCTTCGCGCCGGACGAGGACCTGCTCGCCCGCGCCGTGCGGGAGATCTCGCACGCCGTCGACCTGGCCGACGGGGAGTCCTACGCCGTCGTCGTCGACGAGGCCGCCGTGCTCTCCGCGCTGGCCGAGGCGGTCGGCGGGGACCCGGCCGTCGCCGACGCGCTGCTCGACCGCTGCCGCGGCGTGCTCGACCGCGGCGCCGAGGCGGTCACCGCGCGCCTGCTGTGGGCCGCGGCCGCCGTCCGCTCGGCGGTCCGCGCCGGGCGCCGCGAGGACGCCGTCACGCTCGGCCGGCACCACCTGGCCACCGTCGGCGGCAGCGGCGAGGCGGGGGACCGGATGGTCCTCGCGTACGAGGTGATGCGCGCCGAGCACCCGGACTGCGAGCGGCACGGCACCGGTGCCGCCGAGGCGGTGGCCCTCGCCCACCGCCGCGCCCGGGACGACTCCGCGCTGGTCGGCGCGCTCTTCCGGGCCCGCGTCACGCTGTGGGGCGAGGCGGACGAGCGCCGCGAGCTCGCCCGGCGGGCCTCGCTGGACTCCCTGACCGGCGTCGTCAACCGGCGCGGCGCCGCCGCGGCGCTCGAGGCGGCCAGCTCCCGGCCGGCCGGGCAGTCCCTCGCCCTGCTCCTCGTCGACCTCGACCGCTTCCGCCGGCTCAACGACGCGCAGGGCCACCTCGCCGGAGACGTCGTCCTGCAGAACGTCGCCCGTGGGCTGCGCGGCGAGGCGCCCGAGGACGCCGTCGTCGCCCGCTGGGGCGGTGACGAGTTCCTCGTGCTCGTGCCGGTCGACGCGGTCGGCGTCGGCGACCTCGCGGACCGGGCGCGCGAGCGGGTCCGCGAGGCGGGTGATCCGGGCGGTGGCGCGCCCGTGGCGGCGAGCGTGGGGGTCGCCGTGCGCGACGCCCCGCTGCCCGCCCGCGAGTGGGTGTCCCGCGCCGAGGCGGCCCTGCGCGCGGCCAAGCGCGGCGGCGGGGACGCCGTCGTCGTCCGCTGACCCGGGCGGTCCCCCGGCGCGGGCCGCACCCTCCAGACCGCGCCCCGGCGTGCCGAACCACGGGGTATGGCTCCGACGCTCCGGGTCAGGCTGCTCGCGCTGGCGCTGTCCGCCGCCGTCGCCGGCGGCACGGCCGCCGCGGTCGAGGCGCACGAGCGCTCCTGGCGTCCGCAGCTGCCCACCGACCGGGCCGCGCAGCCCTTCGGCCGGCCGGTCCCGCCGCCCACCGGTGCCGGCGGCTACCGGTGGATGCACGTCCAGGACGACGGCACACGCCGTCCCGTGGCGTGGGACCCGTGCCGTCCGGTGCACTACGTCGTGCGGCCCGACGGCGCCGTCCCCGGCGGGCGCGAGGCCGTCGAGCGGGCCGTCGCCCGGATCTCCGCGGTCACCGGGCTGCGCTTCGTCGCCGACGGCACGACGACGGAGACGCCGCGGGCCGGGCGCGGGGCTGTCGACCGGGACCGGTACGGGGACCGCTGGGCCCCCGTCCTCGTCGCGTGGACCGACGGCCGCGAGTACCCCTCGATCCGCCGGTACGCCGCCCTGGGCGGCCCGGTGTCCGTCGACGGCGAGGACGAGGGCACGGCGCGCTACGTCAGCGGCGTCCTGCTCTTCAACCGCGACAACCTCGTCGAGGTGTCCCGCCGGGAGGACGCCGCCCGGGTCCTCGAGGCCGTCGCGCTGCACGAGTTGGGTCACCTCCTGGGCCTGGACCACGTCGACGACGCCGACGAGCTCATGAACCCCCGGCCGGGGGTGACCGCCTTCGACCTCGGCCCGGGCGACCTGCGCGGCCTGGCCCGGCTGGCGCACGGCCCGTGCTTCGCCGACTTCTGACCCGGCCGCCCGCGCGGAACAGCACCGGCGCCCCGGCACGTTGAGGCCGGTGGGACGTCCGGACGGACGGCCCGCCCCGCCGAGAACGGAGCTCAGCCCGCCATGGCCGCTCGCCGCACGCTGCGCCGCACCGCCGCCCTCACCACGCTCTGGCGTGCCGTCCGCGGCGCCCGCCGCCCGGGCGGACCGGGCCTCGCCGCGCGGCTGCGCGCGCTGCCGCGGATGGCCGCCGGGTCGCTCACCGGCCGCTACCCGGACCTGCCGGCCGGCCGGCTGGCCCTCATGGTCGTCGCGGCGCTCTACGTCGTCTCGCCGGTCGACGTGCTGCCCGAGGTGCTCCTGCCCGTCCTCGGACTCGGCGACGACGCCGTGGTCCTCGCCTGGCTCGCCGGCGCGGTGCTCGCCGAGACCGACCGGTTCCTCGACTGGGAGGGCGGGCGCACGGACCGGTCCGCCCCCGAGACCGGGGACCCCGCCACGCGTGGGCGCACCGTCACCGGGCACGTCGTGGCCTGACCCGCCCTCCACAGGCCGTCCCGAGGCCCCGTCGTCCACAGGCGGGGCCGGGACGGACCCACGGGCCTCCCGCCGGCGACCACAGTGGCGGGCATGGATCTGCCCGTCACGCGGGTCACCGCCGGCCCGGCCGGCCTCGTCGCCCACCTGTGGTTCACCCTCGGCCACCGCCCGCAGGAGAGCCTCCTGCTCCTGTCCGTCAGCCGGCGCCGGGTCGGCATGGTCGTCCGCCTCGACCTGCCGGCCCCGCCGCGGCTGGCCGCGGCGCTCGCGGAAGCCGTCGAGAGCCTCGACAGCCTCGCCGACGCGGCCGTCGTCGTCGTCGCGACGCAGGACGACGACCTCGCGGACGCCGCGGCCGAGGCCGCCCGCCGCGCGCTCGACGCCGCCGGTCTCGACGTCCAGGACGCGCTCCAGGTCCGCGAGGACAGCTACCGGATGCTCCTGTGCGACGACGCCGGCTGCTGCCCACGGGCCGGCCGGCCGATCGCCGAGGTGCTCTCCAGCGAGGTCGCCGCGCACCCCGTGCTCGCCGGCGCCGTGGTGGGGGAGCCGGACGCGCTCGACGACGTCGTCCCCGTGCCCGCGCGCGAGCGGCCCGCGCCGGCGGCGCGCCCGCCGGCCTCGGTGACCGGCTGGTTCGCCGCCTGGCGGCGCTCGCTCGACCGGGGGCGGGACTGGCCGCCGTTCGCCGGGGCGTTCGGGGCCGCGCTGCACGACGTCCGGCTGCGCGACGCCGTCCTGGCCGACCTCGGCGGCGAGGAGGACGAGGTGTGCGCCGGCGTCCTGCGCGGGGGCGGGCTCGCGCCCGGCTCCTTCGACGCCCACCCGGACCGGGCCCGCCTCGAGCGCGCCACGGCCCTGCTCGCCCTGACCGCCCGGGTGAGCCCGGCGGGGGACCGGGCCGACGCCCTGGCGCTGCTCGGGTTCGTCGCCTGGTACCGCGGCGGGTCCGGACCGCGCGCGAGGGGGCTGCTCGACCTCGCCCTCGCCGACCGGCCCGGGCACCGGCTCGCCGACCTGCTCGCCCGGCTGTGCACCGCCGGCGTCCCGCCGCCGTGGTACCACGGCGGGCTGCCCCGCCGTCTCGCCATCTGAGCCGGGGATCCCACCGCCGCAGGGGCGTGCCGTATCCTCGACGCAGGTCATGAGCGCCAGCGCCAAGCCCCGGCTCGCTGGCCGGCAACCCTCCTCCGCGGTGGGGTGCCCCGGGTGATGACCAGGCTGACCGCCGAGGTGGCGGAGGCAAGCGCGGGCCCCGGCAGGGCCCCGGGACGACAGGAGAGCTCCATGACCCGCCGAATGTGCCGGTGACGACGACGACCGACCCGTCCTGAGAACCGTCCCCTCGGCTCCGAGACGAAGACCGCGCCGCACGGCGTACGGGTCGCTCGTTCCACCCGGTCGCCCGCCGCACCCCGGCCCGCGACCGGTCCCCCCACCGACCACCCGGCCGGGTCGCCGCGACGCAGACCGCGGCACCGGTCGACCCCGAAGCCGCGCGGCACGCCGCGCCGACCCCTGGAGAGAGCCATGAGCGACGGCTGGTCCTTCGAGACGCGTCAGATCCACGCCGGGCAGGCCCCCGACCCCACGACGGGCGCCCGGGCGCTGCCGATCTACCAGACGACGTCGTACGTCTTCCGCGACACCGAGCACGCCGCGAACCTGTTCGCGCTCAAGGAGCTCGGCAACATCTACACGCGGATCATGAACCCGACGCAGGCGGCCGTCGAGGACCGCCTGGCGAGCCTCGAGGGCGGCGTCGGCGCGCTGCTCGTCGCGAGCGGCCAGGCGGCCGAGCTCCTCGCGATCCTCAACGTCGCCGAGGTCGGCGACCACGTCGTGTCCAGCCCGAGCCTGTACGGCGGCACGTACAACCTGTTCCACTACACCCTGCCCAAGCTCGGCATCGAGGTGTCGTTCGTCGACGACCCCGACGACCTCGACAGCTGGCGGGCCGCGGTCCGCCCGAACACCAAGGCCTTCTTCGGGGAGACGATCTCCAACCCCAAGCAGGACCTGCTCGACATCGAGGCCGTCGCCGCGCTCGCGCACGAGGTCGGCGTGCCGCTCATCGTCGACAACACCGTCGCGACGCCGTACCTCGTGCGGCCCTTCGAGTGGGGCGCCGACGTCGTCATCCACTCGACGACGAAGTTCCTCGGCGGGCACGGCACGTCGATCGGCGGCGTCATCATCGACGCAGGCACGTTCGACTACGCGCAGGACCCCGCGCGGTACCCGAACTACAACCAGCCCGACCCGAGCTACCACGGCCTGGTCTACGCGCGCGACCTCGGCGTCGGCGGGGCCTTCGGCGTCAACCTGTCCTTCATCCTCAAGGCCCGCGTGCAGCTGCTGCGCGACCTCGGCCCGGCGATCTCGCCGTTCAACGCCTTCCTCCTCGCGCAGGGCCTGGAGACGCTGAGCCTGCGGGTCGAGCGGCACGTCGAGAACGCCCGCAAGGTCGCGACGTGGCTCGAGGGCCGCGACGAGGTCGAGTCCGTCGCGTACGCCGGGCTGCCGTCGTCGCGCTGGTACGACCGCGCGCGCAAGTACGCCCCGAAGGGCTCGGGCTCGGTGCTCGCGTTCGAGATCGCCGGCGGTCTGGAGGCGGGCAAGCGCTTCGTCGAGGCGCTCGAGCTGCACAGCCACGTGGCGAACATCGGCGACGTGCGCAGCCTCGTCATCCACCCGGCGTCGACGACGCACAGCCAGCTCAGCCCGCAGGAGCAGGCGGCCGCCGGGGTGACCCCCGGCCTCGTGCGCCTGTCCGTGGGCATCGAGCACGTCGACGACATCCTCGCCGACCTCGAGGCGGGCTTCCGCGCCGCCAAGGGCGCGTGAGGACCCGCCTGCGCGGTGACGACGTGGCACGGGTGGCCGGAGACGTCCCGGGGAGCGGTCGCGCGCCCCGGGACCTCCCGTCGCCCGGGCCCGGCGGAGCCGTCGTGAGCCGGTCCGCCCGGCCCCGGGCCGACGTCGCGCCGCCGCCGGTGACCGGCGCCTGGCGCGAGGGGGACGACCCCGGCTCGCGCCGGTTCGCCGACCTCGGCCCGCTGGCCCTCGAGGCGGGCGGGGCGCTGCCCGCCGTCCGGGCGGCGTACGAGACGTGGGGGACGCTCTCCCCGGCGCGGGACAACGCCGTGCTCGTCCTGCACGCGCTCACCGGCGACAGCCACGTCGTCGGCCCGGCGGGTCCGGGTCACCCGACGCCCGGCTGGTGGGAGGGCCTCGTCGGCCCGGGACGGCCGATCGACACCGACCGCTGGTTCGTCGTCGCCCCCAACGTGCTCGGCGGCTGCCAGGGCACGACCGGCCCCGCGTCGGCCGCGCCGGACGGCCGCCCCTGGGGCGGCCGGTTCCCCTACGTCACGGTCCGCGACCAGGTCGCCGCCGAGACGCTGCTCGCCGACGCCCTGGGGATCCGCCGCTTCGCGCTCGTCCTCGGCGGCTCGATGGGCGGGATGCGGGCGCTGGAGTGGGCGGTGACGCACCCGGGGCGCGTCGGCCGGCTGCTCGTCCTCGCCTCCTGCGCGGCCGCCACGGGCGACCAGATCGCCTGGTGCGCACCGCAGCTCGCGGCGGTGCGGGGCGACGCCAACTGGTGCGGCGGGGACTACTACGACCGGCCGGCCGGCCACGGGCCGCACACCGGGCTGGGCATCGCCCGGCGGATCGCGCACACGACGTACCGCGCGGCCCAGGAGATCGACGCGCGCTTCGGCCGCGCCGCCCAGCCGGGGGAGGAGCCGCTGCGCGGCACCGGGCGGTTCGCGGTGGAGTCCTACCTCGACCACCACGCCGACAAGCTCGTGCGGCGCTTCGACGCCGGGTCCTACGTCGTGCTCACCGAGGCGATGAACTCCCACGACGTCGGCCGCGGCCGCGGCGGCGTCGCGCAGGCGCTGCGCCGGGTCACGGCCCGCACCCGCGTCGTCGCCGTGGACAGCGACCGGCTCTACCCGGTCGCGCTCAACGCCGAGATCGCCGACGGGGTGCCGGGGTGCGCCGGGCTCGACGTCGTCTCGTCCCCCTACGGCCACGACGGCTTCCTCGTCGAGACCGCGCGGGTCGGCGCCGTCACCGCCGAGCTGCTCGCCGAGGACGCCGGCGGCTGAACTGAGGACGCCGGCGGCTGAACTGAGCCCCGCCGCGCGGCGCGGTCAGCCGGCGGCGGCCCGGCGGGGCAGGTCCGCGGCGAGCCGCGGCCAGGCGGTCGCGAAGGCGCCGTGCAGCGGCAGGTCGGCGACGTCCGCGACGGGGACCCAGCGGACGTCGTCGCTCTCCTGCGTCAGGGTGCCCGTGCGGACGTCGCGCCCGCACGAGGCGACGACGTAGGTGTAGCGCCACACGCCGTGGTCGACGCCGGGGAGGGTGCCGAGCACCCGGACCTCGTCGGCGACGAGGCCGGTCTCCTCGCCCGCCTCGCGCAGGGCGGCCGCGACGTCGTCCTCGTGGCTGTCCCGGGCGCCGCCGGGCACGCCCCACGTGCCACCCTCGTGCGTCCACGCGGCCCGCAGCTGCAGGAGCACCTCGGCGCCGCCGGAGCCGTCGGGCCGGGACAGGAGCAGTCCCGAGGCGCCGTGCCGGCCCCAGTGCGTCCGGCCGCACGTGCACCGCACCCACCCGTTGCCGTCGCCGGTCGCCATGCGGCAAACCTAACCTCGCCCGGCCCGGCGCGCCGTGGACGGGCACCGCGCCGGCACCGCGACGGCACCGAGCCGGTCCGCCGGGGCGGGACCTGTGTCCGTCGGCGTCACCGGCGGTTGTCGGGTAGGTTCGCACGGCAGGACGCCGAGGTCCGCCCGGGCCGCCGGCCGCGTCGACGAGGGAGTGTGCACGATGGCGATCGTGGTCGGGTACGTGTCGACCGCCGAGGGCCAGGCGGCCCTGCGCCGCGCCGCGGAGGAGTGCCGGCTGCGCGGCACCCGGCTCGTCGTCATCAACTCCAACCGGGGCGGGCGCGACCTCACGGACGAGGACGCCGCCCGCGCGGAGGCCGACCTCGCCGAGGTGCGCGCGGGCCTCGACCGCGACGGCATCGAGAACGAGGTGCGCCAGCTGGTGCGCGGGCTCGAGCCCGCCGAGGACCTCATCGCCGTCGCCGAGGAGGTCAAGGCCGACTTCATCGTCATCGGGCTGCGCCGCCGGACGCCGGTCGGCAAGCTCATCCTCGGCTCGAACGCCCAGCGCGTGCTGCTCGACGCGCCCTGCCCGGTGCTCGCCGTCAAGGCCGACTCCTGACGCACCGCGCCGCCACCGGGTGCTGCGCGCGGGGCCCGCACCGCGAGAGGATGCCGGCATGGCGCTGAACATCACCGGGGACGCCGCGAGCGACGCGCTGCTCGACCGTGACCCGTTCTCCCTGCTGACGGCGATGCTCCTGGACCAGCAGGTCCCGATGGAGAAGGCCTTCAACGGCCCGCGCGTCATCGCCGAGCGGCTCGGCGTCGACCGGCTCGAGCCGGCCGCCGTGGCCGCGGTGGACGCCGAGCGCTTCGCCGAGGTGATGAGCACCCCGCCCGCGGTGCACCGCTACCCCGGGTCGATGGGGACCCGCGTCCAGGCGCTCGCCGCCTTCGTCGCCGAGCGCTACGACGGTGACACCGAGGCGATCTGGCGCGGCGTCGACGACGCCCGCGAGGTCCTGCGGCGGCTGCGGGCGCTGCCGGGCTACGGCGAGCAGAAGGCCAAGATCGTCCTCGCGCTGCTCGCCAAGCAGCGCGGCGGCCGGCCCGCGGGCTGGCAGGAGGCGAGCACCCCGTACGGGGAGGAGGGCTCGTTCCGCTCGGTCGCCGACGTCGTCGACCCCGACAGCCTGCTCAAGGTCCGCGAGACCAAGCGCAGCGTCAAGGCCGCCGCCCGCGCCGCGGCGGGCGGGTGACCCGTGCCCGCACCCCGCGCGGGTCGCCAGGTGTGATCAGCGGCCCGCATGCAACAATGGGCAGTTGACGCCAGCCGGTCGGGCACAATCCCGGGCCTTCTCGCGTTGACCAGTCCGATCCTCATGTGCGGTACGCCGCTCCACGTGCCGAAAGAGTCAGTGACCAGCCCGTCAGTTCCGCCTCCGGTGGCTTGTGCCTCCGCCAGCGTCGAAAGGTTGTCCGTGTCGTCGGTTCCGACCTCCCGGCCCCTGCCCTCAGAGTTCACGCACCCCGCTCTCGCCGACCTCATGCGGCTCGGCGCGACCCGGGGCAGCGTCCCCGCGTCCGACGTGCGTTCCGCCTGCGAGGCGGCCGAGGTGCCCATGGCGCGGATGAAGGCGGTGCTGCGCGCCCTCGACGAGGCGGGTGTCACGGTCGAGGTGAACGCCGACGCCCTGGCCGCGCCGCGTCGCCGGCGTGCCGTGGCGGCCACGAGCGCCCGCACCGCGACGGCGAGCGCCGCCGTCCGCAAGCCCAAGCCCGCCGCCGACGCCGCCGGCGAGGCCGCCCCGGCCAAGGCGGCGAAGGCCGCCAAGCCCGCCAAGGCGGCCAAGGCCACCCCCGCGAAGGCGGCCAAGGCCGGCGCCGCCAAGGCCGGCGACGAGGACGGCGAGCCCGAGCTCGAGGACGTCGCCCTCGACGCCGAGCTCGAGGTCGAGCCCGACGAGACCGAGCTCGCCCCCGCGGCGCCCGACGCCGAGCCGCCGGTCGAGGCCGTGACGGCGGCCGCCGCGGAGACGGAGGAGGAGGACTCCTTCGTCCTGTCCGACGACGACGACGACGCGCCCGCGCAGCAGGTCGCCACCGCCGGCGCGACGGCCGACCCGGTCAAGGACTACCTCAAGCAGATCGGCAAGGTCGCGCTGCTCAACGCCGAGCAGGAGGTCGAGCTCGCCAAGCGCATCGAGGCCGGCCTGTTCGCCGAGGAGAAGCTCAACTCCGGCGCCAAGCTCGACCCG
>JBQGCR010000393.1:0-6369 GCA_052038585.1 Kineosporiaceae bacterium | reverse complement strand
CCGCCGGCCCGGAGCCGACGCCCGGCGCGGTGAGGTGCCGGGCCTGCAGCCCCGTCGACGCCGCGACCGGTGCCCGGCGCGGTGAGCCACCCCCCGAGGGCCGCTCACCGTCGCCGGGCCCGTCGTCGTCCGGGCCGCCGTCGTCCGGGCCGTCGTCGTCCGGGCCGTCGCCGTCCGGGCCGCCGTCCGGGCCGTCGTCCGGACTCCGGTCCTGGGGGTCGTCGTCGGGCTGCTCCGGCCGCAGGACGTCGTCGAGACGGTCCTCGTCGAGGCCGGTCCCGCTCTGGTCGAGCGGGTCACGCCGCTGCCGGTGTGGCAGGGCGAGCCGCGCGGCGACCCAGACGTCGGCGTCGGTGACGCTCCTGCGGTCGTGCCAGGCCGCGTGGGCGCAGGCGGTCCGGGCGACGACGATGTCGGCGCGCAGCCCGTCGACGTCGAAGGCCGCGCACACCCGTGCCACGCGGTCGAGGACGGCGTCGTCGAGCACCACGGTGCGCAGCGCCGCGCGGGCCCGGACGATCCGGGACGCCAGCGCCCACTGCTCCCCCGCCCAGCGCGCCGCGAAGGCCACCGGGTCCTCGTCGGCGGCGAGCCGGCGGCGGACCACCTCGGCGCGGTCCGCGGGCTCACGGCTCGCGGCGACGTCGACGACAAGGCCGAACCGGTCGAGCAGCTGCGGGCGCAGGTCGCCCTCCTCGGGGTTCATCGTGCCGACGAGCACGAACTGCGCGGCGTGGGACACCGAGACGTTCTCCCGCTCGACGTGCGCCCGCCCGGTCGCGGCCGCGTCGAGGAGGACGTCGACGAGGTGGTCGGCGAGGAGGTTGACCTCGTCGACGTAGAGCACCCCGCGGTGTGCGGCGGCGAGCAGCCCGGGCCGGAACGCCGTGTCCCCGTGGGCGAGCACCCGCTCGAGGTCGAGCGCGCCGAGCACCCGGTCCTCCGCGGCGCCGACCGGCAGCTCGACGAGCCGGGCGGGCCGCGTCGTGGCGCCGGCGTGCCGGGCGGTGTCCGGGCACGCAGGGTCCGGTCGGTCCGGGTCGCAGGAGAAGCGGCAGCCGTCGAGCACGGCGACCGGCGGCAGGAGCTCGGCCAGCCCGCGGACGGCGGTCGACTTCGCGGTGCCCTTCTCCCCGCGGACGAGCACCCCGCCGATCCGCGGGTCGACGGCGTTGAGGAACAGGGCGAGCAGCAGGTCGTCCGCGCCGTGGACGGCGGCGAGCGGGTATCCGGTCACGAACGGGCCTCCAGGTCGCCCTCGGTGTCGAGGTAGGCGGTGCGCAGGGTGTCGAGGCTCTCCGGGCGCGGCTGCGCCCACAGCCCCCGCTCGGCGGCCTCGAGCAGCCGCTCGGCGATCCCGCGCAGCGCCCAGGGGTTCGCGCGGTCGAGGAAGGCGCGCACCTGAGGGTCCGCGACGTAGGACTCGACGAGCTGCTCGTACATCCAGTCGTCGACGACGCCCGCCGTGGCGTCGTACCCGAAGAGGTAGTCGACGGTCGCCGCGAGCTCGAACGCCCCCTTGTAGCCGTGCCGCGGCATCGCCGCGATCCAGCGGGGGTTGACGACCCGCGCCCGGAAGACCCGCCGGGTCTCCTCGGCGAGGGTGCGCGTGCGGACGTCGTGCGGCATCGCCGAGTCGCCCACGTAGGCGGCCGGGTTGCGCCCGGTGAGGTGGCGGACCGTCGCCACCATGCCGCCGTGGTACTGGAAGTAGTCGTCGGAGTCGACGAGGTCGTGCTCGCGGGTGTCCTGGTTCTTCGCGGCGACCTGGATCCGGGCGAAGGCCCGCTCCATGTCGCCGCGTGCGGCGCGCCCGTCGAGCCCGCGGCCGTACGCGAAGCCGCCCCACACGGCGTACACCTCGGCGAGGTCGGCGTCGGTGCGCCACGTGCGGGCGTCGACGAGAGGCAGCAGGCCCGCACCGTAGGCGCCGGGCTTGGACCCGAAGATCCGTGCGGTGGCGCGGCGTTCGTCGCCGTGCTCGGCGAGGTCGGCCCGGACGTGCGCGGCGACGTGGTTCGTCGCGTCGTCCTCGTCGAGGGCCGCGACGGCCCGGACCGCGTCGTCGAGCAGCGCGACGACGTGCGGGAACGCGTCGCGGAAGAAGCCGGAGATCCGCACCGTGACGTCGACCCGGGGCCGGCCGAGCTCGGACGCCAGGACGACCTCGAAGCCCGTGACGCGGCGGGAGCGCTCGTCCCACGTCGGGCGGCAGCCGAGGAGCGCCAGCACCTCGGCGACGTCGTCCCCCTGGGTCCGCATGGCGCTCGTCCCCCACACGGTGAGCCCGACGGACGACGGGTACGTGCCGGTGTCGGCGAGGTGCCGGGCGAGGAGGGACTCGGCGAGGGCCTGCCCGACGGTCCACGCGTTGCGGCTCGGGATCGCCTTGGGGTCGACGCTGTAGAAGTTGCGCCCGGTCGGCAGGACGTCGACCAGGCCGCGGGTCGGCGACCCGGACGGCCCGGCGGGCACGAACCGCCCGTCGAGGGCGGCGAGGGTGCTCGTCACCTCGTCCGTCGTCGCGGCCAGGCGTGGGACGAGCTGGGTCGCGGCGTGGTGGAGCAGGGCGACGAGCGCGGGATCGGCTGCGCCGCAGACCTCCTCGGCGACCGACCCGGCCTTGGCCGCGTCCCAGCCGAGGGTCTCCATGCCGACGACGAGCCGCCGCGCGAGGCCCTCGACGAGGTCGACGGCGTCCGACGCGGTCGCCGCCGGACCGTCGACGAGCGCGGTGAGGCTGCCCGGGACCGCGACCCGCGCACCCGGTTCGGCGAGGAGCGCCTGCTCGTCGAGGCCGTGCGCGGCGGCGAGCACCTGGCGCAGCCCGGGCAGCGCCGCCTGCCCGCCGCGCACCTGCGGGGCGCGCAGGACGGCGAGGACGAGGTTGACCCGGGTCGTGTCGACCGGCGCCTCGCCGAGCACGTGGAGGCCGTCGCGGATCTGGACGTCCTTGACCTCGCAGAGGTACCCGTCGAGGTGGAGCACGAAGTCGTCGAAGGCGTCGTCGTCGGGCATCTCGTCGGTGTGCAGGTCGTGGTGCAGCTCGGCCTCCCGGACGAGCTCCCACACCTGCGACCGCAGCACCGGCACCTTGGCCGGGTCGAGCGCCTGCACGGTCGCGTACTCGTCGAGGAGCTGCTCGAGCCGCGCCAGGGGGCCGTACGTCTCGGCCCTGGCCATCGGCGGCACGAGGTGGTCGACGACGACGGCATGGGCGCGGCGCTTGGCCTGCGTGCCCTCGCCGGGGTCGTTGACGACGAACGGGTAGACGAGCGGCAGGTCGCCGAGCACCGCGTCGGGCGCGCACTCCTCGGACAGGCCGAGCCCCTTGCCGGGCAGCCACTCCAGCGTGCCGTGCTTGCCGAGGTGGACGACGGCGTCGGCGCCGAAGCCGCCGTCGGCCTCGGGCGCGGCGAGCCAGCGGTACGCGGCGAGGTAGTGGTGGCTCGGCGGCAGGTCGGGGTCGTGGTAGATCGCGACGGGGTTCTCCCCGAAGCCGCGCGGCGGCTGGATCGCCAGGACGACGTTGCCCAGGCGCAGGCTGGCGAGGACGACGTCGTCGCCGTCGACGTAGAGGCTGCCCGGCGGCTCGCCCCAGTGCTCGGTCATGCTGCGCCGCAATGGCTCCGGGAGCGCGGCGAACCACCGGCGGTACGTCTCGGCCGGCACCCGCGCCGGGGCGGCGGCGAGCTGCTCGGCGGTCAGCCACTCGACGTCGTGGCCGCCGGCCGCGATGAGCGCGTGGACGAGGGCGTCGCCGTCGGGGTAGGTGCGGCCCGGGCCGACGGCGTCGCCGACGTCGTAGCCGGCCTCCCCGAGCGCCTCGAGGAGGCGGACCGCCGAGGCGGGGGTGTCGAGCCCGACGGCGTTGCCGACGCGGGAGTGCTTGGTCGGGTAGGAGGACAGGACGATCGCGAGCCGGCGCTCGGCCGGCGGGACGGCGCGCAGCCGCGCGAGGCGGACGGCGGTGCCGGCGACGCGTGCGCAGCGCTCGGGGTCGGCGACGTACCCGGCGAGGCCGTCGTCGTCGACCTCCTTGAAGGAGAACGGCGCCCCGACGATCCGGCCGTCGAACTCGGGGATCGCCACCTGCATCGCCGCGTCGAGCGGGGACAGCCCGGCGTCGGACGCCTCCCACTGCGCCCGGCTGCCCGTGACGCAGAGCGCCTGGAGGACGGGGACGTCGAGCGCGGCGAGCACGCCGGCGTCCCAGGCGTCCTCGTCGCCGCCGGCGCTCGCGTCGGCCGCGACGGTGCCGCCGGCGGCGAGGACGGTGACGACGAGGGCGTCGCAGCGGCGCAGGGTCGCCACCAGCGGGTCGTCGACGGCCAGCCCGCGCAGGGAGCCGCAGAACACCGGCAGGGCGGTCGCGCCCGCGGCCTCGACCGCGTCGGCGAGGGCGTCGACGAACCCGGTGTTCCCGCTCAGCTCGTGGGCGCGGTAGTAGACGAGGCCGACCGTCGGCCCGTCGCCGGCCGGGTCCCGGTGCCGCACCCCCCAGGAGGGCGTCGTCATCGGCGGGTCGAAGCCCTCGCCGGTGAGCAGCACGGTGTCGGACAGGAACCGGGCCAGCTCGGCGAGGTTCGCCGGCCCGCCCTCGACGAGGTAGGCCAGGGCGTCCGCGACCACCCCGGCCGGGACGGTCGAGGCCGCCATGAGCTCGGCGTCCGGGACGGCCTCCCCGCCGAGGACGACGGTCGGCACGCCCGAGGCGAGCACGGCGGCCAGACCCTCCGGCCAGGCCTGCCGGCCGCCGAGCAGCCGGACGACGGCGACGGCGACCCCGTCGAGCAGGGCCGGCACGTCGTCCGCGCCGGTTCGCGCGGGATGCGCTGTGCGCCAGGTGGACCCGCTCGCGCGGGCGGCGAGCAGGTCGGTGTCGGCGGTCGAGACGAGCAGGGCGGTGGGGGTCACGTCGGGGTTCGGGCTCACGAGGGCGCTCCTGGGGGGACGAACGGCAGGCCGGCGGGGGCGCCGTGCTCGACGAGGCGGAGCAGCGCGGGGACGTCGAGGTGGTCGGCGACGAGGTCGGCGAGCAGGTCCAGCGCGGCGGCGCGGACGGCGGCGAAGTCGGTGCCCGGGGCCGGGACGAAGGCGCGCCCGGCCACCGCGGCGACGTCGGCGAGGAAGGCGCGACGGAAGCCGTCGCTCTCCAGCGCGCCGTGCCAGTGGGTGCCCCAGGTCGCGCCGGACCGGCAGCCGTCGAGGAACGGCTCGGCCCCGGGGTCGACGGACGCCACGCCGTGGTGGATCTCGTACGCCGTCGTCACCGGCTGCCCGTACGCCGCGCCGGTGGGGTGCCCGAGCGTCTTGGTCGCGGCGAACCGGACGTCGACGGGGAGCAGGCCGAGCCCGGGATGCGTCCCGGCACCCGACTCGACGTCGTCGTCGACCGTCCGGGCGAGCATCTGGTAGCCGCCGCAGATGCCGAGGGTCGGCCGCCCGGCCGCCGCCCGGCGGGTCAAGGCGTCGGCGATGCCGTTGCCGCGCAGCCAGTTCAGGTCGTGCACCGTGGCGCGTGAGCCGGGCAGCACGGCGAGGTCGGCCCCGAGCACCTCGGCGGGCGAGGCGGTCCAGCGGACGACGACGCCGGGCTCGGCGGCGAGGGCGTCGACGTCCGTCCAGTTGCTCACCCGGGGCAGCCGGACCGCGGCGACGCGCAGGACGTCGTCACCGTGGGGCGCCGTCGCCGTCGTCGTCCGCACCCCGAGGTCGAGGCTGTCCTCGCCGTCGACGGCGACCCCGTCGCGCCAGGGCAGGACGCCGAGCGTCGGGCGTCCGGTGAGGCCGGTCAGCGTGTCGAGACCGGGCTGGAGCAGGCGCGCGTCGCCGCGGAACTTGTTGACGACGAAGCCGCTGACGAGGGCCTGGTCCTCCTTCGCCAGCAGCGCGAGCGTGCCGTAGAAGGCGGCGAAGACGCCCCCGCGGTCGATGTCGCCGACGACGACCGTCGGGATGGCGCGCGCCGCCGCGAGGCCCATGTTGGCGATGTCGCCGTCGCGCAGGTTGATCTCGGCCGGGCTGCCGGCACCCTCGCAGACGACGACGTCGAACCGGGACCGCAGGTCGTCGTAGGCGGCGAGGGCGGTCTCGCGCAGCACCGGCCGCAGGGCCCGGTAGGACAGCGCGGACGCCGTGCCGTGCGGGCGGCCGAGGAGGACGACGTGGGACTGCCGGTCGCCGCCCGGCTTGAGGAGCACCGGGTTCATCGCCGCCTCGGGGGCGAGGCCGCACGCGGCGGCCTGGAACGCCTGCGCGCGACCGATCTCCGAGCCGTCCGGGGTCACCGCGGAGTTGTTGCTCATGTTCTGCGCCTTGAACGGCGCGACGCGGACGCCGCGGCGCGCGAGGAGGCGGCAGATGCCG
>JBQGCR010000392.1:0-2617 GCA_052038585.1 Kineosporiaceae bacterium | reverse complement strand
CGGCGCCGAAGTTCGCGTCCGCGACGGGCTCGTCGGCGTGCTGGAGCCGCTCGACCTGCTCGGGGGACAGGTCGGCCTGCGCCGGCTCGGCCCAGCCGCCCGCCTCGGCGACCGCCCGGTCGCCCGAGCCGTCGCCGGCCGTGGCCCGGGTCGGGCCGCCGGTCGCGACGTCGCGGGGACGGTCCGGCGTGGTGTCCTGCTGGAAGGCGTCGGTCATGGCCGGGGACGTACCCGTCAGCGGGTGTCGTAGTCCTGGCCCGCGATTGCCGCGACCGTCTCGGCGACGCCGAACGACTCCGAACCGGGGATCGTCGGGACGAACCCGACGAGCACGCCGTCGCGCATGACCTGGGCCTCGAGGCCCGCGGCGCCGTCGACGTCCCACAGCGCCTCGCGGCCGTCGCCGAGCGGCACCCGGACGCCGAACCGGAACGCCGTCGGCCGGATCACCCGGGCGAGCACACCCTGCTCCTGCAACGCGCTGACCACCGCGTTCGCCTCGTCCTCCTGCATGCGCCCAGTCTCACCCCGCCCGCCTGGGCGTCGCCTGTGAGCCCCCTGGGAACACGGTGCGCCTATCCTCGCTCTCGTGGCACTCGACTTCCCGGCAGAGATCAAGGCCCTGAGGGCGACGCTCGCGTCGATCCTCGAGGTCAGCGACGTGACCGACCTGAGGAACCAGATCGCCGAGCTCACCGAGCAGGCGGCCGCCCCGGACCTGTGGGACGACCCCGACGCGGCGCAGCAGGTCACGAGCCGGCTGTCGGCGCTGCAGGCCGAGGTCGACCGGCTCGTGTCCATGGAGGGCCGGATCGACGACCTCGAGGTGCTCGTCGAGATGGGCACCGAGGAGGGGGACGCCGCGACCCTCGCCGAGGCCGAGACCGAGCTCGCCGCCGTCCAGAAGGCGATCGGCGAGCTCGAGGTCCGCACGCTGCTCGCGGGGGAGTACGACTCCCGCGAGGCGCTCCTGACGATCCGCTCCGAGGCGGGCGGCGTCGACGCGGCGGACTTCGCCGAGATGCTCCTGCGGATGTACCTGCGCTGGGCCGAGCGGCACGGCTACCGCACCGAGGTCTACGACACCTCCTACGCCGAGGAGGCCGGGATCAAGTCGGCCACCTTCAAGGTCGCCGCGCCGTACGCCTACGGGACGCTCTCGGTCGAGCAGGGCACCCACCGCCTCGTGCGGATCAGCCCGTTCGACAACCAGGGCCGGCGCCAGACGTCGTTCGCCGGCGTCGAGGTGCTGCCCGTCGTCGCCGAGACCGACCACATCGACGTGCCGGAGAACGAGGTCCGCGTCGACGTCTACCGGTCCTCGGGCCCCGGCGGGCAGTCGGTCAACACGACCGACTCGGCGGTGCGCCTCACCCACCTCCCCACCGGCATCGTCGTCACGTGCCAGAACGAGAAGAGCCAGCTGCAGAACAAGGCGGCGGCGATGCGCGTGCTCCAGGCCAAGCTCCTCGAGCGCGCCCGGCTCGAGCGCCAGGCCGAGCTCGACGCGCTCAAGGGCGACGGCGGCTCGTCGTGGGGCAACCAGATGCGCTCCTACGTCCTGCACCCGTACCAGATGGTCAAGGACCTGCGGACCGAGCACGAGACCGGCAACCCGACGACGGTCTTCGACGGCGAGATCGACGACTTCCTCGAGGCCGGCATCCGCTGGCGCCGACAGAGCGAGAAGGCCGACGCCTGACCGCTCCCGACGCCTGCGGAAGGGCACCGGGTGGACACCGACAGACCTGACCATCGAGAACCGGCGGTCCGCGTCCGCGGGCTGTGGAAGGCCTTCGGGCCGAGGGCGGACGACGTCCCGACGACGCCGGCGCTGCGCGAGCTCGACCCGCGGACGCTGCGGTCGGCCCACGCGACGACGGTGGCCGTCCGGGACGTCGACCTCGACGTCGCGCCCGGCGAGCTCTTCGTCGTCATGGGCCTGTCCGGCTCGGGCAAGTCGACGCTGGCCCGCTGCCTGACCCGGCTCGTCGAGCCGACCGCCGGCTCGGTCGTCCTCGAGGGCGAGGACCTGCTCGCCGCCGACGACGCCCGGCTGCGCGAGATCCGCCGGCACCGGGTCGCCATGGTCTTCCAGGGCTTCGGCCTCCTGCCGCACAAGCGCGTCGTCGACAACGTCGCCTTCGGCCTGCAGGTGCGCGGCGACAACCGGACGCAGCGTCGCCGCCGCGCCGCCGAGGTGGTCGAGCTCGTCGGGCTCGCCGGCTTCGAGCAGGCCTACCCCGACGAGCTCTCCGGCGGGATGCAGCAGCGGGTCGGGCTCGCCCGGGCGCTGGCCGGCGAGCCGGACGTGCTCGTCCTCGACGAGCCGTTCTCGGCGCTCGACCCGATCGTGCGCCGCGACATGCAGGCCGAGGTCGCCCGGCTGCACCGCGAGCTCGGCAAGACCATGGTCTTCGTCACGCACGACCTCACCGAGGCGCTGCGCCTGGGCGACAGGATCATGATCATGCGGGACGGGCAGGCCGTGCAGGTCGGCACGGGCGACGAGCTCGGCGCCGCCCCGGCCGACGACTACGGCCGCGACTGCGTCCGGGACGTCCCCCGTGCCGACGTGCTAACGCTCGGCCGGCTCGCCCGGCCCGCGCGGGAGGGC
>JBQGCR010000391.1:0-6740 GCA_052038585.1 Kineosporiaceae bacterium | reverse complement strand
ACCAGCGCAGCGGAAGCGAGCAGGACCGGCCAGACGACGTAGAACTGCTCCTCGACCGCCAAGGACCAGAAGTGCAGGACCGGGCTGTGGTCGGAACTCGCGGCGAGGTAGTCGGTGCCTTGGTCGATGAATCGCCAGTTGGCGACCTGGAGCGCCGCCGTCAGGGCGTCCACGCCGGCATCACGGACGGCGAGCGGGGGCAGCAGCAGGAGGGCCAGCCCCATGACCACCGTGGCGACGAGCGCTGCGCTCGGCAGGATGCGCCGGAACCGTCCCGCGTAGAAGGCCGCGAAGTCGACGGACCCCCGAGCGGTCAACTGCGACAGCAGGATGGCGGAGATGAGGAAGCCGGAGATGACGAAGAAGACGTCGACGCCGACGAAACCCCCTGCGACGCCAGGGATCTCGGCGTGGAAGGCGAGGACGGCAATGACCGCCACGGCCCGGAGCCCTTCGACGTCGGGGCGGAAGGGAGCGGTGACGACGCTCTGCGCGGGGACCGACGCCTCGCGCGTCGGGCGGGCCGGACGAAGTGCTGACGACGTCACCGTTCACCTGGCCCAGGGAAGCATCGGGTCGACCGCACCGGACGACAGAAGAGCGATGAGAGCGAGGAGGACGGTCCCGGCCGCGCTCTGCGGCCACGGCAGGCTCTGGGGCTCAGGGCCGGCGGCGGGCGACGGCCCGGGCCGTGCCGGCACGGTGAGCCCCAGGTCCGACCGCAGGACCAGCGCGTAGTCCCCCTCCCCGTACAGGTCGCGGTCCAGGCGCTCGGGAAGGAGGGTGGGCAGATCGTCACCGTCGGGACGCAGCAGCATGTCGAAGGACGTCGACGGCCCGGCCGTCCGACCGTCCCGTCCGTCGTGGTCGTGACTCATCGGGCCCTCCCGCTCCCGACGTCCGGGAGACTCACGCCGAGGGCCCGCTCGAGCCCGGCGAGGTCCACGTAACGGTCACCGTCCTCACCCGGCCTGCCTGAGAGGGCATGGTCCGCGGCGCCCCGCAGGAGGACGCCGAGCGAGGGCTCACCCCGAAGGTCGATCCGCACGGACTGCACACCTCGGGACGACCGAGCCCTTCGGCCGTGCGTCAGCGAGGCCGGCGCGACGATGGGCCAGAAGTCACGTGCCAGCGGAACGGCAAGGTACGCCCAGGCGAGGGTGAAGAGCACCATCGGCCAGAACTGGGCGAGACCGAAACGTGGTATCGCGTACAAGAGCCCGGCGACTTGAAGACCCAGCCCCGCGACGATCGTCGTGAAGCCCGTGATGCTGATGGTCCGGGCGAGGGAGTTCTTTTTCCCGACGGCGCCCGTGGCGACCCACCCTGCCGATCGCCCGAAGATTTTGTGGACGATGGCGACTGCGTGGCAGAAGCTGTAGGCCATCTGCACCCGCATCACCTCGAACCGCCATTTGCTCCGACTGACCGTCGGCAGGAGGACCATGTAGACCCACGCGCCGGCGATGAACGGCAGATAGTTCTTCGCGAAGACGTCCTGCGGGAAGAAGAAGGCCATGATGATCCCGGGTAAGTGCACCGTGAAGACGTTCACCGCTGTCGTGATGTAGTAGAAGAACCCGGCCCAGAAGCAGACGCGCTGACGAATTGACAGGGGGCGCTTCTGCGCGTGACCCGACCTCAGCAGGGTGATGGACCCGTTGCACCAGCGGTACTGCTGGTTGAGGAAGCCGGCCAGGTCGTCCGGGCAGAGGCCCTTGGAGATGACGGCCGGGACATAGCGCGTGGAGAAGCCGCCACGGAGCAGGAAGATACCCGTGTGGACGTCCTCGCTGTGCTCGATCTGGGCGAACCCTCCCACCGACTCGAGGGCCGAGCGACGGTACAACGCGCAGGTACCGACGCAGATCGGTGCCCCTGCCCGGTCACGGGACGGCTGGACCCAGCGATAGAAGAGCTCCTGTGTGGCTCCGGCAGTGCGCTGCAGCCATGACATCGATGCGCTCGTGTCGAAGTACTGCGGGCTCTGGACGATCCCGACCTCCGGGTCGTCGCCGTACGGCATCAGATGGAAGAGGTAGTCGTGGCGAGGGCAGAAGTCGGCGTCGAAGATGGCGATCCACTCGCCAGCGCTCACCGACAGACCGTAGGCAAGGTTGCCCGACTTCTTCATCCGCCCGCGGTCAGGGCGTACCCGGTACTCGAACCCGAACTCCTGCGCCAGGTCCCGAACCTCGGGGCGGTCGGCGTCGTCCAGGACCCACACCATGAGGCTGCCGGGCCAGTACAGCGCGGCTACGTGGTCATACGTGTTGCGCAGCACCTCGAGTGGCTCACCACACGTCGGGAGGAACACGTCGACTGTAGGCAGCGTGGCGGGCGCCCACGATCCGACCAGTCGCTCGTGCGAGGCCCGGCTGACCTTGCGCTTGTTCAGACCGGACAGCATCGAGGCGCAGGAGGCGACGATGTTCAGGGCAAGGACCGCCTGGAACACGTGCAGGACCGGGCTGCTGTTCGAGAACTTGTACAGGCTCACCGACGCAGCGAGAAACGACGCGGTCATGAGCAGTTGGACCCAACGCCTCTGCGGCCCGAGGTACCACCAGACTTCGTCGTCCGATGGCGCAGCCACCGGTCGAGCACTGTATTGCGGCACAACGTGATCGGGGACATCGGACCTCAAGGACCTGAGGACGAGGTCTCCTTGGTCAGCCTCCGATCCAAGTACCCCCGAAGCACCTCCGGCGTGCCGACTCGAGGCTGCCGACCCATGGACGAGCGACACTCACTACCCCCGTATTGCAGACGAGCGGGCGCCTTAGGACACCCGGTGAACGATCGACGTGAGGAAGCCACACGGCGTGCTCCGTTGCCCCCTCGTGTGACGCGCACGAGTCTGCCGACGCCGGACGGCTTCAACCATCAACTTGATGAAACTGTGAGGTCGCTCACCGAGAACGTTCTCGGGCCCACGGCTAGCGATGGCACGCGGGCGCGCCGACCTGGCACGATGAGGTGTCGCGTATCGCCCAAAGCAGCTGCCGCACAGCGCTTCTTGCACGCTGACGCAAGCCCTCCCGTGGTCTGAACGGCGTGCCGTGCAGCAGTAGGCCGAAGCTTCACTTGTCGGACCGACGGTGACAGATCGTGTCCTCGAGCCGAACGTTTCGGTCGCCCTGACGCGACGTCGACTCCTTGACGAAGGGAGCACGACGAGGAGCCCGCCGCGTACGAGCGGCCGCTCCACATCGACGGATGGCCCACCTCGCCCCATGGATCCGCGGATCCGCTGCGCCTTGCCCGGTCAGCTCCGAGCAGAAGGCCACCAGACGTCACGTATGTGGCGTCGGTCGTGAGGCGCTGCGGGGTCGGTCATGACGACCGGCTGACTCGCTGGCGCGGGGACCAAGGCGACCCCGCCGCAGCTCGTCTCGAGAGCTGGACTACGACGTCGGGTGACGTCTCCCGGCGCCGCGCGTAAACCGATGTCGACCGTGCTACGGGCAAGCACCGTGGCAGCATGCAACCCGGCATGGGCGCATTCCGCGCACGACCGTCACGGTGCCGCGCCGGCCTGCCGACCCGGCCGCTTGGGCCGTCGGCGAGCGTGGCGGAGTGCTGCGCGCTGTAGTTCCCGAGATCGCGAGCGAACGCGGAGGCCCATCCCCCGACGATCGCCATGGATGGCGGCGCGCCTCAGCGGACGACCGTGACCTCGGGCCGGCCGAGCCCCGGCTGGGGGGCGCAGAGGAAGACGGTGCCGGCGCCGGTGACGACGAGGGGCCGGCGGGAGGCGGCGAGGAAGGCGGACTCGCCGCGGGCGACGTCGACGCCTTCACGTCCGGTCGCGAGCCGCACGCGCCCGGCGGTGCACAGCCCGATCCGCGGCACGTCGCCCGGCAGCGGCACCGGGGACGACGTCGCGTCGACCCGGGTGAGCTCGAACTCCGGTGTGGGAGAGGGCCACCGCGTCACCGGTCCGTCGACGACGGGCGCGACGGGGTGCACCGGGGCGCCGTCCCCCATCCAGCCGCGGAAGACGTCGGCGTCCACGACCTTCGGCGTGAGGCCGGCCCGGGCGACGTTGTCCGACGAGCACAGCGCCTCGACGGCCAGCCCGGACAGGTACGCGTGCGGCACGCCGGGCGCCACGTAGAGGCTGTCCCCCGGCGCGAGCCGGTGCAGCTGCATGACGAGCGGGGCGATCGCCAGCGGGTCGCGTGGGTGCAGGCCGGTGATCGTCAGGGCCCACTCGAGCGCCGCAGCGGCCGGCAGGTCGCCGTCGAGCACGGCGGCGTCGAGGGCCGCGGGCAGCCCGGCGTGCAGGCCGTGGACGAAGCCCTCGCGGCTCTCGTCCGGCATCGTGCACAGGGCGAGGAACGCCTCGGCGGTGCCCGCCGCGAGGACGACCTCGCGCAGCGTCCCGACGACGTGGCCGGGCAGGTAGTCGAGCAGCCGGACCATCTCCGCCGCCGGCCGCAGGCCGACGAGCGCGTCCATCGCGCTGAGCGCGACGAACTGCTCCGGCTTGCCGTGCGGGTCGACGTAGCGCCGCCGCGGGTCGCCGAGCGGGATGCCGGCGGCCTCCTCGGCGGCGAAACCCTCGTTCGCCTGCTCCTCCGTCGGGTGCACCTGGATGGACAGCGGGACGTCGATCGCGAGCACCTTGAGCATGAACGGCAGGCGCGGCCCGAACCGGTCGCAGCACGAGGCGCCGAGCAGCCCGCGGGCCTGCGTCGCGACCGCCTGGGCGAGGTCGGTCTCCCCGCCGTCGTCCGCCACGAGCCGCGACGGACCCAGCGGGTGCGCCCCCATCCAGAGCTCCGCCTCCGGCGCCCCGGTCGGCACCCGGCCCTGGAGCTCGGCGAGGCTCGTCGGCGACCCCCAGGCGTAGGGCATGACGTGGTTGCGCAGCAGCGCCGCCCGCGGCGCGGCCGTCGTCGTCACCGACAGGCGGTGGTCGCTCACGTCCTGCGTCACACGTCCTCCCTCGTCGTCTCGCCCGGGCGTGCGCGTCCGGCTCCGACTCGTGTCCTCGACGCCGCCGTCGGAGTCGGAGCGAGCCTAGGGGAGCCGGGGACCGGTCGTCCGACACTTCGTCGCTTTCGCCGCCCGGCCGGAGCAGTGGCGCTGCTCACCGGCGCCGTCCACCAGGGTTCGGTGCCGACGGCCCCGCGGATGGGTGCCGGGCCGGGACGGCCGCTGCAGGCGGCCGCCGCACGCCCACCGGGCCGGCGCCACCCCGGGCCAGACTGCGCTGCGCCGCCCCGGCACCCGTCTGCCCGCGCACGGCCCCCGTCCGGGTGCGTTTAGCCCGGCGGCGGTCGCTCTGCGCGACATCAGGCTCACCCCGGCGCAGGATGTCCGCCCACGCCCCGGAAACCGACAAACATTGCATGAGTGACATCGGCCGACGGGGGTTCGTCGCGGGGACCGCGGCGGTGGCGGCGGCGGTCTCCCTGCCGCACCGGCGGGGGACGCCGCGGCCGCCGACGCGCACTGGAGGCATGGCGGGGACGGCCGGCGCCGCGGCGCTCGGGCCGGAGGTGCGGCTGGCGACGCCGCCACGGTCCGCGGCGGCGCGGTTCCGCGACTCGGTCGGCGTCAACGTCCACTGGACCTACTACGACACCCCCTACGGCCAGCGCTACCCGGAGGTCCGCCGCCGGCTCGTCGACCTCGGCATCCGCTTCGTCCGGGGCGACGCGACACGCGCCCTCGACCTGTTCGACGACGGCATCCGCACCCTCTACCTCGTCGACCCCGGCACCTACGACCAGAAGCGTGCGGCGACGACGACGGCGTCCGCCCTCGTCGACCGGGCCGACGCCGCCGTGCGCGCCGGGGCGGTCCACGCCTTCGAGGGGGCCAACGAGCCCGACCTCGCGTGGGTGCGGTGGGGCTACTCCTACGGCAAGCAGAACTACCTCGCCGGCGTCCAGGCGCTCCAGCGGCAGATCTGGCTGCGGGCGCTCGAGTACGGTGAGCGCCGGCCGCTCGTCTACGGCCCCGCCGTCGGCGGCACCTACTGGGGCGGCGGCAACCCGCTGCTCGGCCTCGGCCTCGGCGACCTCGTCGACGCCGGCACCTTCCACCCCTACCCGACCCGGAACACCTACACCCCGCACGGCCCGTACGCGGGCATCGGGGACTACTACTGGCAGACCGACTTCCCGAGCAGCACCCTCGACCTCTACCCCGTCGCGCTGCGGGCGACCCAGGGCGCCTTCCCGGGCAAGCCGATGGTCGCGACGGAGTCCGGCTGGTCGACGTTCAACCTCGGCCCCGAGGAGGCGGTCCACGCCGCCTACACGGTCCGGATGTTCCTCGAGAACTTCCGGCTCGGCATCCCCCAGACCTACGCCTACGAGCTGCTCGACGAGTTCCTCGACGAGAAGGGCACGAACCGGGAGGCGCACTTCGGGCTGCTGCGGCGCGACCTGTCCCCCAAGCCGGCGTACTGGGCGGTCCAGGGGATGCTCGCGAGCACCCGGCCGGTCGCGTCCACGGGGTCCGGGCCGGCCGCCGCCACCCCGGCGCTGTCCGTCCGCGTGCCGGTCGGGTACTCCGCCAAGGACGTCCACGGCGTCCTCGTCGACCGCGGCGAAGGGCTGAGCACGCTCGTCGTCTGGCGGGAGACGGCGATCCAGCGCTGGACCGTCGGCCCGAAGGTCGCCCCGAGGGTCGCCCCCGTGCGGGTGACCCACCCCGACGCGCTGCTCACGGTGAGCGTCCCCGGCACGGCCGAGGTGGAGGCGGTCGGCGAGCACGCGCCG
>JBQGCR010000390.1:0-14017 GCA_052038585.1 Kineosporiaceae bacterium | reverse complement strand
GGTCGGAGACCTGCCGGACGACCCCGAGGCGGCCGCCCGGCTGCTGCTCACCCGGCTCGCGGCCGACGAGCGCGGCTCCCGGCTGCCGCAGGAGCTGTCCTTCCTCGAGCGCGCCGACAGCCCGGTGCTGCGGGTCGCCGTCGGGCTCGCCGGCGTCACCGTCCTCACGGTGCTCGGCCTCCTGGCGCTCGCGGCGGCGGGCCTCGTCCTCTGACGGCCGGTCGGTAGGGCGCCGGGACCGGCTCGGGGTAGATTTCCCACGCCCGGCCGCGTGCCGCGCGACCCGAGCAGACCGACCGCCGTCCCCTCCGGACGGCCCCGCCAGGAGGCGCCCCCATGGCCGACCGCACCGAGTCGAGCATCCGGATCGACGCCTCGCCCGAGGACGTGCTCGCCGTGATCGCCGACTTCGAGGCCTACCCGGACTGGACGGGCAGCGTCAAGGAGGTCGAGGTCGTCGCGGCCGACGAGAACGGCTGGGCCGAGCAGGTGCGCTACGTCCTCGACGCCGGCGTCGTCAAGGACACCTACACCCTCGAGTACACGTGGGACGTCGCCGAGGACGGCACTGGCACCGTGTCCTGGCAGCTCGTCGAGGCGACGGTGCTCAAGGCGCTCGACGGCGCCTACGACCTGCGCGACGCCGGCGGGGCGTGCGACGTCACGTACCGCCTCTCGGTGGACCTCAGCGTCCCGATGCTCGGGATGCTGCGCCGCAAGGCGGAGAAGGTCATCATCGACACCGCCCTCAACGAGCTGAAGAAGCGGGCCGAGGGCTGATCCCTTGCGGGTGCTCCTGTTCACCGGCAAGGGCGGCGTCGGCAAGACGACGACGGCGGCGGCGACCGCCGTCCACGCCGCGCGCAGCGGGGTGAAGACGCTCGTCGTCTCCACCGACGCCGCGCACTCCCTCGCCGACGTGCTCGACCACCCGCTCGGTCCGGACCCCGTCGAGGTCGAGCCGGGTCTGTTCGCCGAGCAGGTCGACACCCGGGTGCGCGCCGGCCGGTCCTGGCGCGGCGTGCAGGGGTACCTCGTCGGCCTGCTCGACTCCCTCGGCGTCGACCGGGTCGAGGCCGAGGAGCTCACGGACCTGCCCGGCGCCGAGGAGGTCTTCGCCCTCCTCGAGGTGCGCGACCGGGTCGAGGACGGCACGTGGGACCTGCTCGTCGTCGACTGCGCGCCGACCGCCGAGACGCTGCGGCTGCTCGCCCTGCCGCAGGCGCTCGCGGGCCTGCTCGGCCACCTCCTGCCGCCGGAGCGACGGATGATCCGGGCGCTCGCCGGCGGGGCCCGCCCGCTGCTCGGCCGGCCCGGGCTGCCGGCCCCGCGCGACCACGTCGTCGAGGCCGCGGAGCGCCTGCACGCCGAGCTCGCCGCCGTCCGCGACGTCCTCGCCGCGCCGACGACGTCGGTGCCCCGCGTCCGCCCCCCCGCGGCGGCGGCCGACGCCGAGGCGCTGCGGACGTGGACGGCGCTGTCCCTCTACGGGCACGTCGTCGACGGCGTCGTCGCCAACCGGGTGTTCGTCCCCGCGCCGCGCGGCGACGCGGGGCGCCGCCGCTGGGCCGACGCGCAGGCGAGGCGCCTGGCCGAGGCCGAGGCGTCGTTCGGCGCCGTCCCGGTGCTGCGCGCCGCGTACGCCGACGCCGAGCCCGTCGGCCCGGACGCCCTCGCGGCGGTCGCGGCCGGACTGTACGGCCCGACCGGGCCCGACGCGGCCGCCGCCGTGCTCGAGGCGCCGTGCGCCGCGGCGCCGATGCGCGTCGAGCGGCACGGCACCGGGTTCCGGCTCGTCCTCGACCTGCCCGGGGCGCGCCGGGAGGACCTCGCCCTCCAGCGGCGCGGCGACGAGCTCGTCGTCACGGTCGGCGCCCGGCGCCGCCCCATCGCCCGGCCGAGCGCCCGGCGGCGCTGCGACGTCGTCGGGGCCGTGCTGCGCGCCGGCCGCCTGCGCGTCGACTTCGAGCCCGACCCCGACCTGTGGCGGCCCCTGTGAGCGCCGCCGGGGAGCCGCCCGCCGACCTGCGGGCGCTGCTCGACCTGCTCGCGGGGCGGCTGCACGACGCCGCCGCGGGCCCGGCGGGGGCCGGCGCCCACGACCCGGACGGCCCGGCGGAGTGCCGCGTCTGCCCGGTCTGCCAGGCTGTCCGCGTGCTGCGCACCTTGCGGCCGGACGTCGTCGAGCACCTCGAGGCCGCCACCGGCGAGCTCGTCGCCGCCGTCCGTGCCCTCCTCACGCCGCCCGACGGCCCGCCGGAGCGGCCGGCGCCGGCGCCGCCCGCCGCCGGCGAGGACGACGACGTCGCCGCCTGGCACGACGTCATGGCCGCGGCGAGCCGGCGACCGCCGGTGCAGCACATCGAGATCGGCGAGTAGGAAGGCACGAGGGACGTGGACCTGACCATCGGCGTGGACGTCGGCGGCACGAAGATCGCGGCCGGGGTCGTGGACGGTGACGGCAGCCTCCTGGAGCAGGTGCGCGTGAGCACCCCGGCCTCCTCGGCGACCGCGATCGAGGACGGCATCGTCGAGGCGGTGACGTCCCTGGCGGCCCGGCACGAGGTCACCGCCGCCGGCGTCGCCATGCCCGGCTTCGTCGACGAGACCCGCTCGACCCTGCGCTTCGCGCCGAACATCGCCATGGCCGACCGGCCGCTGCGCGACCTGCTCGGCCCGCGCCTGGGGATGCCGGTCGTCATCGAGAACGACGCCAACGCCGCGGCGTGGGGCGAGTTCCGCTTCGGCGGCGGCCGGGGCGTCGACGACATGGTGCTCGTCACCGTCGGCACCGGCCTCGGTGGCGGCATCGTCCTGTCCGGCGAGCTCGTCCGCGGCTCCTTCGGCGCCGCCGCGGAGATCGGCCACGTCCGGATGGTCCCCGAGGGGCACCTGTGCGGCTGCGGCAAGCGCGGCTGCTGGGAGCAGTACGCCTCGGGCTCGGCGCTGGCGGCCTCGGCCCGGGCGCTCGGGCACAACAAGCCCGAGGCGGCCGCCCGGCTCCTCGAGCTCGCCGGGGGCGACGCCGACGCGATCGAGGGCCCGATGGTCAGCCGCGCCGCCGGCGAGGGCGACGAGGCCGCGCTCGGCCTGCTCGCCGAGCTCGGCCGCTGGCTCGGCGAGGGGATCGCCGACATCGCCGACGTGCTCGACCCCGCCGTCGTCGTCGTCGGCGGCGGCCTGTCCGAGGTCGGCGACCTGCTCCTCGGGCCGGCCCGCGAGGCGTACGCCGCCCAGCTGTCCGCCGGCGCCCACCGCCCGCACCTGACGATCGTCGCGGCCGAGCTCGGCAACGACGCCGGCATCATCGGCGCCGCGGACCTGGCCCGCCGGCCGTGAGCAGGCCGTGAGCCCGGCCCGGGTGAGCGACCCCGTCCCGCCGCTGGCGATCGGGGTCGACATCGGCGGCACCAAGGTCGCCGCCGGCACCGTCGACGCGCTCGGCCGCGTCGTCGCGCGGGCCCGCCGGCCGACGCCGGGCCGCGACCCGCGCCTCGTCGAGGACACGATCGTCGACGTCGTCACCGAGCTGCGGGCGGACCACGACGTCGTCGCCGTCGGGATCGGGGCGGCCGGCTTCGTCGACGCCGAGCGCTCGCGGGTGCTCTTCGCCCCGCACCTCGCGTGGCGCAACGAGCCGCTGCGCGAGGCGGTCGCGCAGCTGCTCACCCTGCCCGTCGTCGTCGAGAACGACGCGAACGCCGCGGCGTGGGCCGAGTACCGCTTCGGCGCCGGCCGCGGGGAGGAGCGCCTCGTCTGCGTGACCCTCGGCACGGGCATCGGCGGCGGCATCGTCACCGACGGCGCCGTGCAGCGCGGCCGGTGGGGGATGGCCGGCGAGTTCGGCCACATGGTCGTCGTGCCCGACGGGCGGCGCTGCGAGTGCGGCAACCGCGGGTGCCTGGAGCAGTACGCGTCCGGCAACGTCCTCGGCCGGGAGGCCCGCGAGCTCGCGAACGCCGGGTCACCGGTCACCGTGCCGCTGCTCGAGCGGGCCGGCGGGGACGTCTCCGCGCTCGTCGGGCCGCTCATCACCGAGGCCGCCCGCGACGGCGACCCCGTGGCGATCGAGCTCTTCGAGGACGTCGGCCGCTGGCTCGGGATCGGGCTGGCCAACCTCGCCGCGGCCCTCGACCCGGGGGTGTTCGTCATCGGCGGCGGCGTCTCCGACGCCGGCGAGCTGCTCCTGCGGCCCGCGCGGGAGTCCTTCCGGCGCGTGCTCACCGGCCGCGGGTTCCGCCCCGAGCCGCGGATCGTCCGCGCCGCCCTCGGCCCGGAGGCCGGGCTCGTCGGCGCGGCCGACCTCGCCCGCACCGAGGCGGGCCGCCCGCCGCGCGCGCGGGGCCGCGGGGGCGAGCCGCGGTCGTGAGGCTGCGCGTCCTGTCGTGGAACGTCCGCGCGCTGCTCGGGGACCCGCTCGCCGTGCACCGGGTGCTGCGGGCCGCCGACGCCGACGTCGTCTGCCTCCAGGAGGCGCCGCGCCGGTTCGGCTCCCGCTGGCACCTCGCGTCCCTGGCCCGGGCGTCCGGGCTGCTCTACGTCGCCGGCGGCCGCGCGTCGGCGGGGACGGCGCTGCTCGCCTCGCTGCGGGCCGACGTCACCGACGTGCGGACGACGCGGCTGCCGGTCACCGGGCGCCTGCCGATCCCGCGCGGCGCCGTCACGGCGGTCGTCGCCCCGGTCGGCGGCCGCGGGGTGCTCGTCGCGTCCGTCCACCTGCCGCTGTCGCCCGCCGAGCGGCTCGAGCACGTCGCGCTGCTGCGGGCCGACCTCGCCGCCCGGGCGCCGCAGGGCCGGGTGCTCGTCGCGGGCGACCTCAACGAACCGCCGGGCGGGCCGGCGTGGCAGGCCTTCGCGCCCGTCGCCCGGGACGTGCTCGACGGCGCGGCCGGGGCGGCGACCTTCCCGGCGCGGCGGCCCCGGCGGCGGATCGACGCCGTCCTCGCCGGCGGCGAGGGGCTCGAGGTGACCGGCTACGACACGTGGCGGGCGGACGCGGCCGACGTCGTCGCCGCGACCGACCACCGGCCGCTGCTCGTCGAGGTCGACGTCCCCGCCCGCTGACCCCGCGGGACCGGGTGGCCGAGTGACCGGGTGGCCGGGGTCAGACCACCGCGCCGTCGTCGTCGTCCTCGCCGCGCTCGCGCGGCATCCGGGCGACGAGCGCGACGAACCCGCCGACGAAGGCGGCGAGCGCCGCGAGCAGGAGCATCCGGGGCAGGTCCCGCCAGAAGATCACCGCGAGCACGAGGAAGAGCGGGCCGCCGAGCACCGCGGCCCACGAGATGCGGGCGAGCAGGTCGCCGCCGAGCGGCGGCGGGTCCGGCGGGACGTACCGCTCGTCCTCCTCGGTCGGCCGCGCGACGGGGCCGGGGTCGTCGTCGAACGAGCCGGTCGGGCCGCGCCACACCGGACGGGCGGGCGGGGCGTCCCACGTGCCGGCCTGCTCCCAGCCGTCCCCGGACGGCGCGGGCCGGTCGGCGGGCGCGTCGGGGGACTCGTCGGCGGGCGCGTCCGGGGCCTGCGCCCGGTCGTCCTGCGGCGCCTCCCGCTCGCGGGGCTCGCGCAGGACGCGCCGCCCGCGCGGCGGGGCCGGGTCGTCGAGGTCCTCCGACGCCGGCCAGGGGCCGACGTGCCCGGCGGTCTGCGCCTCCGCGGACCAGGCCGCGACGATCCGCGCGAACTCGCGGTCGACGTCGAGGTCGCCCGGCTCGCCGTCCGGCGTCGACGCCTGGGGCTGGACCTCGGGCATCGGGTCGCGCTCGTCGGAGGAGGCGCCGTCGCCGAAGCCGTCGCGCTCGTCGCCGGTCACCGCGCGCCCTCCGTCGTCCCGGCCGCGACGCGCCCGACGAAGCGCGCGCTGCGCTCGAAGATCACGGGCGCGTCGTTGTCGAGCGTCGCGACGTGGTAGCTGTCCTCGAGGACGACCTCCTCCCGGTCCGCCGAGCCGACGGACCGCAGGACGAGGGCGCTGCTCGAGGACGGCACGACGTGGTCGACCGCGCTGCGGAAGAGCAGGACCGGCTGCCGGACGTCCTTCAGGCGCGGCGTGACGTCGGCGTACATCCGGATCATCGACGCGAGGGCGTGCAGCGGCGTGCGGCCGTACGCGAGCTCGGTCACCCCCGGCTTCCGGATGTCGCTCGCGATGCCGGGGAAGGAGCCGGTGAGCCGGCGCAGGACGGGCAGCGCGAGCAGGCGCGGGTCCTCCAGGCGCACGGCGGCGTTGACGAGGACGACGCCGCGGACGACGTCGGGCTGCACGGCGGCCAGCCGCAGGGCCAGGCACCCGCCCATGGACAGGCCGCTAACGACGACGGTCTCGCAGCGGGCGGCGAGCTCGAGCAGCTCGGCCTCGACGCAGCCGTACCAGTCCTGCCAGGACGTCCGGTTCATCTCCTGCCACGTCGTGCCGTGCCCGGGCAGGCGCGGCACGCGCACCGTGTGCCCGGCGGCGGCGAGGTGCTCGCCCCACGGGCGCATGCTCTGCGGGGTGCTGGTGAAGCCGTGGCACAGGAGGACGCCGGTCGGGCCGCCGTCATGGGAGAACGGCTCTGCTCCCGGAAGGACGGCCACGTGTGCTCCTGCGAGGACGGGGTGGGCACCGCCGCACGACGCGTCGGGCCCGCTGGCGCCCATCGTGACACGCGCGGGCCGGGCCGGTACAGGCGCACGGTGGACCGACCCCGGGCGGAGGAGTCCGTAGAGTGCATCTGCCCACACTCCGGAGGTCATCGGTGCTCTACTGGCTGCTCAAGCGGGTCTTCCTCGGCCCCCTGCTCTACGCCGTGTTCCGGCCGTGGGTGAAGGGGTTGGAGAACGTCCCCGACGAGGGCCCGGCGATCCTCGCGAGCAACCACCTGTCCTTCAGCGACTCCTTCTTCCTCCCGCTCGTCCTCAAGCGCCGGGTGACGTTCCTGGCCAAGGCCGACTACTTCACCGGCTCGGGGGTCAAGGGCCGGCTCACCGCCGGGTTCTTCAAGGGCGCCGGCCAGCTGCCGATCGACCGGTCCGGCGGCTCGGCGAGCGAGGCGGCGCTGCGGACCGGGCTGCGGGTGCTGCGCCGCGGCGAGCTGCTCGGGCTCTACCCGGAGGGGACGCGCTCGCCGGACGGCCGGCTGTACCGCGGCAAGACCGGGGTCGCCCGGATGGCGCTCGAGGGCAAGGTGCCGGTCATCCCCGTCGTCATGGTGAACACCGACGAGGTCCAGCCGATCGGCCGGCTCATGCCCAAGGTCATGCGGGTCGGCGTCGTCTTCGGCCCGCCGCTGGACTTCTCGCGGTACGACGGCATGGAGGACGACCGCTTCGTCCTGCGCTCGATCACCGACGAGATCATGTACGAGCTCATGGCCCTGTCCGGGCAGGAGTACGTCGACGTCTACGCCTCGACGATGAAGGAGCGGATCGCCGCCTCCCGGCGCACGGCGCGCCCCGGGACGACGGCGGCCGCACCGGCCGCGGACGACGCCGACGTCGCCGAGGACCTCGCCGACGGCCCGTCCGACGGCGTCGACGAGTCCGGGGACACCGGGGACGTCGCCGCGGTCGTCGTCGACCTGACGGCCGGCGGCGACGGCGCAGGCGACGCCGGGGACGCCGGGGACGCCGGGGACCCGGCGACCGGCCGCGACTGAGGCCGGGACCTGACCGTCGTGGAGCCGGGGACCCCGGAGGAGGACGACGCCCGCCTGTGGCGCGCCGTCGCCGTCTTCCGCGGCCTCGCCCTGCTCTACGCCGTCGCGCTCTTCCTCCGCGTGCAGGACGAGTACCGCTCGCCGGGCGGGGCCTGGCTCGTCCTCGCCGTCATGGCCGCGTGGACGGCGTTCCTCACGACGTCGGTGACCGCGCAGCGCCGGCCGGGCCGGGCCACCGTGGCGGTCGACCTCGTCCTCGCGTGCGCCGCGGTGCTCGCGACCGGGTTCGTCGACGACCCGGCCCGGGTCGAGGCCGGCGCCCAGACGCTGCCGAGCATCTGGGCGGCGTCCGCGGTGCTCGCCTGGGCGGTCTCGTGGGGGCCGGTCGCGGGGTTCGCCGCCGGGGCGGCGGTCAGCGCGGCGGACGTCGTGCTCGTCGGCGGCGAGGTGACCCCGGCCGTCGTCAACAACATCGTCCTGCTCCTGCTCGCGGGGGCGATCGTCGGCTACGCGGTGCGCCTGTTCCGGCAGGGCCGGCGCGAGCTGGCCGCCGCCGCGGCGGCCGAGGCCGCCACCGCCGAGCGGGAGCGGCTCGCCCGCGACATCCACGACTCGGTGCTCCAGGTGCTCGCCTACGTGCAGCGCCGCGGCGCCGAGGTGGGCGGGGAGGCCGCCGAGATCGGCCGGCTCGCGGGGGAGCAGGAGGCGCGGCTGCGGGCGCTCGTCGTGAGCGGTCCCGCGCCGGCCGCCGACGCCGGCGGCGAGCAGGACCTGCGCGCCGCCGTCTCCGCGCTGTCCGGCCGCGGGGTCACGGTCGTCGCCGGTGCGGACGCGGTGCTCCTGCCGGCGCACGACGTCGCCGTCCTCGCGGCGGCCGCCCGCGAGGCGGTCGGCAACGTCGCCCGGCACGCCGGGCCGGACGCCTCGACGTGGGTGCTCGTCGAGGACGACGGCGGCTGCGTCGCGGTGACCGTCCGGGACGACGGCGCCGGCATCCCCGACGGCCGGCTCGCCGAGGCCGCCGCGCAGGGCCGGCTCGGGGTGGCGTCCTCGATCGTCGGCCGGGTCGAGGAGATCGGCGGGACCGTGCGGATCACGAGCGCACCCGGTGAGGGCACCGAGGTGGAGCTGACCCTGAGGAGGGACCGATGACGAGGGTGATGGTCGTCGACGACCACCCGATGTGGCGCGAGGCCGTCGCGCGCGACCTCGCCGAGGCCGGGTTCGACGTCGTCGGCACGGCGGGCGACGGCGAGCAGGCGCTGCGGCGGCTGCCCGCGGTGCGGCCCGACGTCGTCGTCCTCGACCTCCAGATGCCGAACGTCGACGGCGTCGCGGCGACCCGGGCGATCGTCGCCGACCACCCGGGCTGCCACGTCCTCGTCCTCACCGCGAGCGGCGAGCAGGCCGACGTCCTCGAGGCCGTCAAGGCGGGCGCGACCGGCTACCTCGTCAAGTCCGCGAGCCGCGAGGAGCTCGTCGACGCCGTCGCCCGGACCGCCCGCGGCGAGGCCGTCATCACCGCCGGCCTGGCCGGGCTCGTGCTCGGGGAGTACCGCCGGATGGCCTCGGCCGCGCCCGCCGACGAGCCGGACGACGCGACGCCCCGGCTCACCGAGCGCGAGACCGAGATCCTCCGCCTCGTCGCGAAGGGCCTGGGCAGCAAGCAGATCGCCGAGCGCCTGACGATCTCGCACCGGACGGTGCAGAACCACACCCAGAACGTCCTGACCAAGCTCCAGCTGCACAACCGGGTCGAGCTGACCCGGTACGCGATCGAGCAGGGCCTCGACGCCGACCCCACCTGACCCGCCCACCCCTGGGTGCGGGCAGGACACGCCGCTCGCCGCCCGGGTGCGGGCGGTTCCGCAGGACACGCCGTCGGCGAGTCCTGCCGAAGTGCCCGCACCCGGGCCGGCCGAGCAGCCTCAGGCGTGCCGGTCGGCGTTCGCGTGGATCGCGTCCCGGACGTACTGCGCGAGCCCGGGCGCGACGTCCTCGTACGTCTTCGTGAACCGCTCGTCGGCGACGTACATGTCGGCGAGGCCGCGGTGCATGTCGTACGAGACGTCGTAGAACCGCTCGTGGATGTGCCGGCGGTGCGCCTCGGCGGCGTCCATCGCGACGGACGACGACGCCGGCGCGCCCGACTGCATCGCCACGACGAACGCGGCGCCGACGGCGTCCGCCTCGGCCTTGACCTGCTCCCAGTCCTGCTTGGTGTACCGCGCCGTGCGGGCGGCGGACTGCTTCCACGCGTCGGTGTCGCCCCAGCGCTCCTGCGCCTCGGCGGCGTACTCGTCGCGGAAGCCGTCACCGAAGATCTCGCGCTGTTCGTCCGGCGTCAGGCCGGGGGTCGACCGGGTCATCTCTGCCTCCAGGGCGGTGTCGAGCGCGGCGAGGGCGCCGGCCAGCTCGTCGAGCCGGGCGGCGACCACCGCGCGGTGCCGGCGCAGGACCTGCGCGCGGCGGGCGGGACCGGCGTCGAGGGCGTCGGCGACGTCCTCGAGCGACAGGCCGAGACGGCGCAGGCCGACGACCCGGGCGAGCCGCTCGACGTCCGCGGACGTGTAGAGGCGGTACCCGGACGGGCTGCGGTCCGAGGGCCGCAGCAGCCCGATCTCGTCGTAGTGGTGCAGCGTCCGGACCGTCACGCCCGTCGCGTCGGCCACCTGGCCCACGGTGAGCGTGCGGCCGGTGCGCGCCGCCGTCGTCCCTGTCATGCCACGACCCTCCCGCCTCACGTCGCGTCAGGGTCAAGCCCGTCGGGTGACCACGTTCCGGACGCCGCCGCGTCCACCCTGCGGACGCACGTACCCTGAACCGGTGAGCATCGACGTCCAGCCGTCCAGCGTGCCCGCCCCCGGCGCGCCCAGCACCCCGGCCCAGGGTCTCACCGCAGGTCTCGACGCGTGGCGCGACCTGCCGGCGGCCCAGCAGCCGAGCTGGCCCGACCCGCAGGTCCTCGCCGACGTCTCCGCCGAGCTCGCCACCTATCCGCCGCTCGTCTTCGCCGGCGAGTGCGACGACCTGAAGTCCCAGCTCGCCGCCGTCGCCCGGGGCGAGGCGTTCCTGCTCCAGGGCGGCGACTGCGCCGAGACCTTCGCCGAGGCGACGGCCGACCGGATCCGCAACAAGATCAAGACGATCCTCCAGATGGCGGTCGTCCTGACGTACGGCGCGAGCATGCCGGTCGTCAAGGTCGGCCGGATGGCCGGGCAGTACTCCAAGCCGCGCAGCAAGGACACCGAGACCCGCGGCGACGTCGTCCTGCCCGCCTACCGCGGCGATGCGGTCAACGACTACGCCTTCACCGAGGCGTCCCGGACGCCGGACCCGCGCCGGCTGCTGCGGGCGTACCACACGAGCAGCGCGACGCTGAACCTCATCCGCGCCTTCACCAAGGGCGGCTTCGCCGACCTGCGCCAGGTGCACGAGTGGAACCGCGGCTTCGTCGCGAGCGCCGCGAACGCGCGGTACGACGTCATCGCCCGCGACATCGACCGGGCGATGCGGTTCATGGCGGCCTGCGGCGGCGACGCCGACGCGCTGCGCACCGTCGACTTCTTCTCCAGCCACGAGGCGCTGCTGCTCGACTACGAGCGCCCGCTCATCCGGATCGACTCGCGCACCGGCGCGCCGTACGACGTCGCCGCGCACTTCCTGTGGATCGGCGAGCGCACCCGCCAGCTCGACGGCGCCCACGTCGACCTGTTCTCCCGGGTGCGCAACCCGATCGGGGTCAAGCTCGGGCCGACGACGACGCCGGCGGACGCGCTCGCCCTCGTCGAGAGGCTCAACCCGGAGAACGAGGCCGGCCGCCTGACGTTCGTCACGCGGATGGGCGCGGGCCGCGTCCGCGAGGCGCTGCCCGGGCTCGTCGAGGCCGTCACCTCCTCCGGCGCGCAGGTGCTCTGGGTCTGCGACCCCATGCACGGCAACACCTTCGAGGCCGCGAGCGGCTACAAGACCCGCCGGTTCGAGGACGTCATCGACGAGGTGCGCGGGTTCTTCGAGGTGCACGCCGCGCTCGGGACCGTGCCCGGCGGCCTGCACGTCGAGCTCACCGGGGACGACGTCACCGAGTGCGTCGGCGGCTACGAGCAGCTCGACGAGGCCGACCTCGCGACCCGCTACGAGACGCTGTGCGACCCGCGCCTGAACCACCAGCAGTCGCTCGAGATGGCGTTCCTCGTCGCGGAGATGCTCGCGGAGCGTCCCCGACGATGACGGCACCGACGACGACGGGGGACGTCGTCGACCTCCGCTCCGACACGCTCACCCGGCCGACGGCGGCCATGCGCGCGGCCATGGCCGCCGCGCCGGTCGGGGACGACGTCTACGGCGAGGACCCGACGGTCAACGCGCTCGAGGAGCGGGTCGCGGCGCTCCTCGGCCACGAGGCGGGCCTGTTCACCCCGACCGGCTCGATGGCGAACATGCTCGGCACCCGGCTGCTCGTCGCCCCCGGCCAGGAGCTGCTCTGCGACAGCCTCGCGCATGTCGTGCGGGCCGAGCTGGGCGGGCACGCCGTCCTCGCCGGGATCACGACGCGGACGTACGGCACGTCCCGCGGGCTGCTCGACGCCGACGCCCTGCTCGCCATGGCGACGCCGGACGCCGGGCCGTACCTCGTCTCGACCGCGGCGCTCGCCGTCGAGAACACGCACAACTTCGGCGGCGGGACGGTCCAGCCGGTCGAGGAGGTCGAGCGGCTGCGCGCAGGCGCCGTCGCGCTCGGCGTCGCGACGCACCTCGACGGGGCGCGGCTCTGGAACGCCCACGTCGCGACCGGGGTCCCGCTCGCCCGCTACGGGGCGGCCTTCGACACCGTGTCCGTCTGCTTCTCCAAGGGCCTCGGCGCGCCCGTCGGCTCGGTGCTCGTCTCCTCCCGGGAGCGCATCGCCGCGGCCCGGACGCTGCGCAAGCGGTACGGCGGCGGCATGCGCCAGGTCGGGGTGCTCGCGGCCGCGTGCCACTTCGCGCTCGACCACCACGTCGACCGGCTCGCCGAGGACCACGCGCGGGCCCGCTCGATCGCCGAGGCGGTCGCCGCGGCGGCCGGCGACGTCGTCCCGGGGGTCGTCGCACCGCAGGACGTCGAGACGAACATCGTCGTCCTCGACCTCACCTCGTCCGCCCTCACGGCCGCCCAGCTCGCGAGATCGGCTGCCGCGCAGGGGGTCCGGATCTCCGCGCTCGGCCCGCGCACGACGCGCCTCGTGACCCATCTCGACGTCGACGACGCCGGCGCGCAGCGGGCCGGCGCCGTCCTCGGACGGCTGGTCGCCGAGGCCGGCCCGGCGGCGTCGCGGCCCTGAGCGGGCCCGGCGACCACCCGCCGCCGACCGCCCGGGGGCTGGTGGGAGGATGAGCCGCGTGACGCAGGGGGACCGCCGCCCGCCGCGGTCGCTGCCACCGGGGCAGCGGCTCGTGGACGAGCCACCGGTGCAGCACTACGGGCCGGTGCCGCGGTTCCGGCCCGAGTCCTGGCGGCTGTCCGTCACCGGCGCGACGGCCGACGGCGAGGAGCACCACCTCGACGTCGAGGCCTTCGCCGCCCTGCCCCGCACCGTCGTCCGCGGCGACCTGCACTGCGTGACCCGCGGGTCGGTCCTCGACGTCGAGTGGGGCGGCGTCCTCGCCCGCACGCTGCTCGACCTCGTCCCGCCGGCGGACGACGCCGTGGCCGTCATGGCCTGGGCGGAGTACGGCTACTCCTCGACGATCCGCATGGAGGACTTCGCCTCCCCGCGCGCGATCCTCGCGACCCACCGCGGCGGCGAGCCGCTCGCCCCGGAGAACGGCTGGCCGCTGCGCCTCGTCGTCCCGCACCTCTACGGCTGGAAGGGCCCGAAGTGGCTGCGGGCCGTCGAGTACCTCACCGCGCCGCGCCGGGGCTTCTGGGAGGAGCGCGGCTACCACCTCGTCGGCGACCCCTGGCGCGAGGAGCGCTACTCCTACCAGGAGTGAGCCGCCCGTCCCGGGCGGCGGGGCGGCGTGGGGGGTCCATGACGTGATCGACGGACGGTCCGGGCTGCTCGGGTGACCCGGGGTGTCCGTGGATCACGTCATCCACGGCGACAAGGGTCCGTGGATCACCGGCGGTGGTCCGGGGATCACGATGCGCCGGTCGGACTGGACCGCGGTGCCGGCCTCGGTGATCCATGTCGTGATCGACGGACCGTCTGGGCTGCCAGGACGACCCGGGGTGTCCGTGGATCACGTCGTCCATCGCGTCGAGGGTCCGTGGATCACCGGCGGGGTCCGTGGATCACGACGCGCCGGTCGGACTGGACCGCGGTGCCGGCCTCGGTGATCCATGTCGTGATCGACGGACCGTCCGGGCTGCTCGGGCGACCCAGGGTGTCCGTGGATCA
>JBQGCR010000389.1:0-8667 GCA_052038585.1 Kineosporiaceae bacterium | reverse complement strand
AGCCGGACGGCCACCCCGGCCGCCTCGAGCGCGAGCACCGCGGCGTCGACCGCCCGGCCGGGGCCGAGCGCCTCGAGGACGGCTGCCGCGCCCGCCGCGCCTCGGACGGCGAGCGGCAGGTGGACGCTCGCGTGCCCGGCGCGGTCGACGGTGGCCAGGACGCAGCCCTCGGCGTCGACCCGCTTGAGGGTGTCCGTCACCGGGCGGGCGGCGACCGCGGCGCCGCAGTCGTCGAGGCCGGCGACCACCGCGTCGACCAGCGCCGCGTCGACGAGCGCGCCGAGCGGGTCGAGGACGACGACGTCACCGTCCGGCATGGTGTCCGCGAGGACGGCGCCGGACCCGTCGAGCGCCCGCAGGAGCCGGTCGTCCACCGGGCCGTCCGCGACGACGACGACCTCGCCGACCCGCTGCGCCGCACCGGCGGCGTCGACGACCCGGCGCAGCAGCGGCGTCCCGTGCACGGGCGCCAGCGCCGCGTCGAGGCCCGGACGCGACGACGGCACGACCGCGGAGCAGCTCCGCCGTCGTGCCGTCGTCATGCGTGCGGGTGGTGCGTCAGGACGCGAGGACCTCGTCGAGCAGCGCCTCGGCCTTGTCCTCGTTCGTGTGCTCGGCCAGCGCCAGCTCGGAGACGAGGATCTGCCGCGCCTTGGCGAGCATCCGCTTCTCCCCCGCGGACAGGCCGCGGTCCTGGTCACGACGCCAGAGGTCACGGACGATCTCGGCGACCTTGATGACGTCGCCGGAGGCGAGCTTCTCGAGGTTGGCCTTGTACCGGCGGGACCAGTTGGTGGGCTCCTCGGCGTAGGGGGCGCGGAGCACCTCGAACACCCGGTCGAGACCCTCCTGGCCGACGACGGCGCGGACGCCGACGTCGTCGAGGTTCTGGGCCGGGACCTCGATGGTCAGGTCCCCCTGGGCGACCTTGAGAACCAGGTACTGCCGCTCTTCGCCCTTGATGACGCGGGTCTTGATCTCCTCGATCAGTGCGGCCCCGTGGTGGGGGTAGACGACCGTCTCGCCGACCGTGAAAGTCATGTGTATGTATCCCCTTTCCCTGTCCCAGGGTAGCACGCGAAAGGGACGCCGTCACGAGCCCGCAGATCCGTTTCCGCAGGTCAGAGGCCTGATCAGGGCCTGACGGGGGCTTGACAGACCTTGCCCGACGTGCATTCGCCGGGCGCCGCGCGCCGGGCAGGACGCATACTTCCGGCATGGACGCGGGCCAGGGGGCCGGGACGCCGGGGGCGGCCGGGGACGGCGGGGACGAGCCGGGCGGGCTGCCGCTCGGCGTCGTCGTCCCCGACGACGCGTCGGCGCTCGAGGGCGACCGGCTCGCGTGGCTCGCCGAGGTCCGCGCCGCGCAGGAGGGCAGGCCAGGCCGGACCGGCACGTCCGGCCGGACCGGCGCGACCGCCGTCCCGGTGCCGGTGCCGCGCACCGGCTGGCGGCGGCTGGTCCTCACCCGGCGCTGGGACCGCTTCGGTCTGTCCGGTCCTGTCGTCGCCCTCTGCCTGCTCGCGACCGGCCTGGTCGCCGCCCTCGCCGTCGTCCTCGTCCCGGGCCGGGCGGGGCTGCCCGAGGCGGCGCCGCTGGCCGCCGCCGCGGCCCGCCCCGTCCCCGAGGAGGAGCCCGGCCCCCAGTCGAGCGGCGAGACCGGCACGCAGCGCCTCGACCACCTGCTGCCCGACGTCCGCCTGCAGACCCCGGACGGCCCGGTCGACGCGGTGTCGGCGCGGCCCGCCGTCCTCGTCCTCCTCCCCGACCGCGCGGCGGCCTGGGCCCCGCTCGTGACGGTCCTGCGCGAGCAGGCCGCCCTGACCCGGGTGCGGCTGTGGGTCGTTGTGCCGGGCAAGCTGCTCGGCGACGGGCCGGACGACGTCGACCCCGCCCTGCGCGACCTCGTCGCCGACCTGCCCGCGGGCACGTACACCGTCGCCGCCGACCCCGTCGGCCGGCTCGGCCGGGCCGTCGGCGTCCGCGGCGCGACCGTCGTCCTCGTCCGGGACGACGGCCGGGTCGCGACGATCCTGCGCGAGGTCCCGGCGGACGGTTCCGCCGTACCCGGGCTGCAGAGCCGGCTCGCGGTGCTCGACCCGCCCCAGCGCGGCTGACGTCACGTCGGCCCGGCGCGGCCCGGCGCGGTGTGCCCGGTAGGCTTCGGCGTGACCCGCCGCCTCGGCCACACCGTCGTCCGAGGCCCTACGAGGAGGACGGCTCCGTGACCATCTCCCCGCGCCCGCGCCGGCTCGGCGGCCTCGCCGCTGCGACCGTCGCCGTCGCCCTGGCCACCTCCGCCTGCTCCTTCGTCTCGCCGCGCGAGACGACCAACGTCTACCCCCCGTCGGACGGCACGCCGGCCACCCTGTCGCTGACGGACGGCACGTCCGTCGACCTGCTCAACATGCTCGTCGTCGCCGACGCCGAGGGCGCCCCGGGCCGGGTCGTCGGCGCCCTGCAGACGACGGCGTCCGAGCCGGTCACCGTCTCGCTCACCGCCGAGTTCGCGGGCGAGACCCCGTCGGCGCCCGTCGACGTCGAGGTCCGGCCGAACGAGCTGACGATCCTCGGCGGCGAGAACGGCGAGGACGTCGTCCTGCCCTCCGTCGGCGCGGCGCCCGGCGCCTTCATCACGATGACCGCGTCGACGCCGGACGCCGGCACCGTCGAGTGGCAGGTGCCGGTCTTCCCGCCGGTCTACCCGTACGAGGGGCTGGCCCCGACGGCGGCGCCGACGGACCCCGCCGCGACGCCGGCGCCGACCGCCACCCCCTGAGGCCCACCCCCCAGACGTCTCAGGGCTCGAACTTGTAGCCCAGCCCGCGCACCGTGACGAGGTGGCGCGGGTTGCCCGGGTCCGGCTCGATCTTGCCGCGCAGCCGCTTGACGTGGACGTCGAGGGTCTTGGTGTCCCCGACGTAGTCCGAGCCCCACACCCGGTCGATGAGCTGGAGCCGGGTGAGCACCCGCCCGGCGTTGCGCAGGAGCAGCTCGAGGAGCTCGAACTCCTTGAGCGGCATGGCGACCGTCGCGCCGTCGACGGACACGACGTGCCGCTCGACGTCCATCCGCACCGGGCCGGCCTCGACGACGGCCGCGCTGAGCGTCTCCGGCTCGCTGCCGCGGCGCAGGACCGCCCGCACGCGGGCGACGAGCTCGCGCGAGGAGTACGGCTTCGTCACGTAGTCGTCGGCGCCGAGCTCCAGCCCGACGACCTTGTCCACCTCGCTGTCCTTGGCCGTGAGCATGATGACCGGGACGTTCCCCCGGGTGCGCAGCTGGCGGCACACCTCGGTGCCGGGCAGGCCGGGGAGCATGAGGTCGAGCAGCACGAGGTCGGCGCCGTTGCGGTCGAACTCCTCGAGCGCGCTCGGCCCGTCGTCGGCGACGGCGACGTCGTAGCCCTCCCGGCGCAGGAGGTAGGACAGCGGGTCGCTGAAGGACTCTTCGTCCTCGACGACGAGGATGCGGGTCACGCGCGTGCTCCTTCGGTGCTGTTCGGTGGTCCTGCGGGCTCGGGCGACGCGGCCGCGGCGCTGCGGCCGGCGCTGTCCGGCAGGCGGAGGGTGAACGTGGAGCCCTGGCCCTCCAGGCTCCACAGCGTCACGTCCCCGCCGTGGTTGGCGGCGACGTGCTTGACGATGGACAGGCCGAGCCCGGTGCCGCCGGTGGCCCGCGAGCGCGCGGGGTCGACCCGGTAGAAGCGCTCGAAGATCCGGGCCTGCTCCCCCGTCGGGATCCCGATGCCCTGGTCGCTGACCGCCACCTCGACGAGACCGTCGGCGCGGCGCACGCCGACGCCGACCCGGGTCCGCTCGGGCGAGTAGGCGATCGCGTTGTCGACGAGGTTGCGCACGGCGGTGACGAGCAGGTCGCGGTCGCCGAAGACGACGGCGCCGGCGTCCCCGCCGACGACGACGTCGATCGACTTCGCCTGCGCGGCGAGCCGGCACCGGTCGACGGCGTCGCCGAGCACGTCGTCCATCGCGACCGGCTCCGGCGGGTGCAGCGCGTCGGCCACCTGGAGCCGGGACAGGTCGATGATCTCCTGCACGAGCCGGGTCAGCCGCAGCGACTCACGCTCCATCCGCTCGGCGAAGTGCCGGACGGCGTCGGCGTCGTCGGCCGCGTCGTGGACGGCCTCGGCGAGCAGCTGGAGGGCGCCGACCGGCGTCTTGAGCTCGTGGCTGACGTTGGCGACGAAGTCGCGGCGGACCTCCTCGACCCGCCGGGCCTCGGTGCGGTCCTCGACGAGGACGAGCACGTGGTCGGGGCCGAGCGGTGCGACGCGGGCGTGGACGACGAGCCGGCCCCGGCCGAGCGGGCCGCGGGCGAGCTCGAGCTCGCGCTCCTGGACGAGGCCGAAGCGGCGGGTGCGGGCGGCGAGGTCGCGCAGCTCGTCGTGGACGAGGGCCTCGGCGCGGACGAGGCCGAAGGCGTAGGCCGCCGGGCTGGCCCGGACGACGTCGTCGGCGGTGTCGAGGACGATCGCCGCCGAGCGCAGGACGGCGAGGACCTCGGTGACGCCGTGCGGGAGCTCGGGCTCCTCGACCTCGCCGGCGTCGAGCCGCTCCGCCTCGCTCGCCCGGAACGCCAGGACCGAGGCCGCGCCGACGAGCAGGCCGATGAGGCCTGCGAGCACGGCGGTCCACGTCGGCGTCACACGACTCAGCGTAGGGCCGGGGCCCGCGGCGCTCGCGGCACCGGGACCGCGGCCGCGGCAGGGTTGGCCCGGAGTTCACCTGCGGTGCGGGGCTCGTTCACGCGGCCCTGCGACGGTTGGCCCATGCGCGAGCAGTTCCACGACGAGCTGCAGGGACTGGACGACGGCCTCGTGGAGATGAGCGGTCACGTCGGGTCGGCCCTGCGGCGTGCCACCACCGCCCTCCTCGACGCCGACCTGTCCCTGGCCGAGCAGGTGATCGCCGCCGACGCCAGGATCGACGCCCTCCAGGTGGAGCTGGAGGAGCGGGCCATGGTGCTCCTCGCCCGGCAGTCGCCGGTCGCGACCGACCTGCGGGCCATCGTCACGAGCCTGCGGATGAGCGCCGACCTCGAGCGGATGGGCGACCTCGCGGCGCACGTCGCCAAGCTCGTCCGGCTGCGCCACCCCAACCCGGTCGTCCCGGCCGAGCTGCGCGGCGTCGTCGACGAGATGGGCCAGGTCGCCGAGCGGCTCGTGACGAAGGTCGGCAGCGTCATCGCCAGCCGCGACCTCGCCGTCGCCGGCGAGCTCGAGACCGACGACGACGACATGGACCGCCTCCACCGGCACCTGTTCCAGGTCATCCTGTCCCCGGCCTGGGACCACGGCGTCGAGGCGGCCGTCGACGTCACCCTCTGCGGCCGGTTCTACGAGCGCTTCGCCGACCACGCCGTCGTCGTCGCCCGCCGGGTCGTCTTCCTCGTCACCGGCGAGCGGCTCACGGCCTCGGTCTAGGGCCCGTCGTCGCGCCCGGTCCCAGACCAGCGCCGGAACGCCTCGAGCAGGTCCGCGCGCACCCGGGGGTCGACGGCGTCGACGTCGGCGGCCCGCAGCCGGCCGGCGAGCGCGACCGTGGTCCGGAGCTGGGCGAGCACGCTCGCGCAGCCGTCGCACTCGGCGAGGTGCACCTCCAGCCGTGCGGCGTCGGCCGGGTCGAGCGCGCCCTCGAGGTACTCGGTGAGCACCTCGACGACGTCCCGGCACGCGGGGTCGTCGGCGATCACGGGCGGACCTCCTCGGGCGTGGACAGGACCGGTTCGAGCGCCCGCCGGACGGCGAGCCGGCCGCGGTGGAGCAGCACGCGCTGGTTGGCCTCGGTGAGGCCGAGGGCGGCGGCGACCTCCGGGCCGGTCCACCCCTCGACGTCGCGCAGGGTGACGCCGGCCCGCTGGGCCGGCGGCAGCGCCTCGAGCGCCCGGCCGACGGCGGCGAGCGTCTCGGCGGCGAGCGCGGCGTCCTCGGGCAGGTCGCGCCACGACGGCGGGGCGCTGAGCCAGTGCCCGGGGTCGGCGCCGTCCGGGCCCTGGAACGAGCCCGGCGCGAACGCCGGCCGCCGCCCCTGCTCGCCGACCGCGGCGACCGGCACGAGGCGGGCCGCCCGGGCCGCGTGCCGGCGGGCGACGTTGACGCCGATGCCGACGACCCACGTCCGCAGCGCGGACCGGCCCTCGAACCGGTCGAGGCCGACGAGCACGGCGAGCCAGGTCTCCTGGACGACGTCGTCGACGCCGTCCGTCCCGCGCAGGTAGCCGCGGACGACGCGGCGCAGCACCGGGGTCACGGCGTCGACGAGCGCGGCGAAGGCGCGCTCGTCCCCGCGCCGCAGCGCGGCGACGAGCACGTCCTCGTCGACCATGCGGGACAGTGTGCCTCCTGCGCGCCGGTCAGGGACCGGCGATGATCGGGCAGTTGACGACGACACCGCTCGCGCCCCACGGCGAGCCGTCCGGCGCGGTGACGCGGCCGTCGTCCGCGAGGTCCTCCACGTCGGCGAACCGGGTCTGCCGGACCGGCGTCGTCCCCGGCGCCCAGGCGCTCAGGTGCACGTCCCACAGCGGCGAGTAGCGCCCCTGGCCGGGCCGCCAGGCGAGCACGTTGAGCGGGTCGCCCTCGCCGAGCAGCGCGCTGTTGATGCCCTGCCGGGTCGCCGCCGACCCCGTCGGCCCGTTGACGAACGCGGCGAGCGAGGCCCGGGACGAGGCCGTGGAATCGTCGCCGAGGCCGGGTGCGGTCCCGAGCCGGGGGACGTACGTCGACGCCTCGAGCGCCGCCGGGCCGGCGACGCTCGCGTCCGTCGAGAGGTAGACGACGGCGTCACCGCGGGCGAAGCCGTCGGTCAGCTGCAGGGTGACGGTGCGCCGGGCGCGGTCGAGCGAGACGACCTTGTCGTGCAGCCCCGTGCCGTTGCCGACCTGCGGGGCGTTGAGCACCGAACCGTCCGGGAGCCGCACGAGCGGGCTGTACGCGGCGTCCGCGACGGAGCCGGGGGTCGCCTCGACCGGCGGGAAGCCGGTGCCGGGGGTGCCGGTGACGACCCGCTCCGGGGCGAAGTCGACGGTGCCGGGGACGACGAGGGTGCCGCCGACGACGCGGCCCGGCTGGGTCGCGGTCCGGCCGGCGTTGGCGAGCTTGCCCACCGCGCGGACCCCGAACCTGTCGGCGGCGGACGACGACGAGGCCTCGACGACGACGTAGTCGAAGGCGCGGCCGTCGGTGGTCCGCCCCGTGCGCAGCGGGAAGGTCGCGGTGTCCCCGTCGGCGGAGACCCGGACGCCGGGGACGTAGACCTCGCGGGCGCCGGCGGTCGCGGGGGACGCGCCGGCCGCGGTCAGCGCCGCGGCGACGGCGAGCGCCGCGACGAGCGGACGGGACAGGTGGACGGGCATGGCCGCAGGTCCTCTCCTCGGCCCGCGGACGCGGGCGGACGAGGATGGGTGCCTGCGGCCGGCCCGACCGTTACACGCTCAGCGGCCCTGGCTCGCCACGGCGGCGGCGGCCTTCGCGGCGGCCTCCGGGTCGAGGTAGCGCCCGCCCGCCGTCACGGGCTTCAGGTCCTCGTCGAGCTCGTAGAGCAGCGGGATGCCCGTGGGGATGTTGAGCGCGGCGATGTCGTCGTCGCTGATCCCGTCGAGGTGCTTGACGAGCGCCCGCAGCGAGTTGCCGTGCGCGGCGAGCAGGACGACCTTGCCGGCCCGCAGGTCCGGGACGACGTCGCCCTCCCAGTAGGGCAGCATCCGCTCGACGACGTCCTTGAGGCACTCGGTCCGCGGCAGCTCGCCGTCGATCCCGGCGTAGCGAGGGTCGCCGGCCTGGGACCACTCGTCGTCGTCGGCGATCGGCGGCGGCGGGGTGTCGTACGAGCGGCGCCAGAGCATGAACTGCTCCTCGCCGAACTCGTCGAGGGTCTGCTTCTTGTTCTTGCCCTGCAGGGCCCCGTAGTGCCGCTCGTTGAGCCGCCAGCTGCGCTTGACCGGGATCCAGTGCCGGTCCGCCGCGTCGAGCGCGAGGGACGCCGTCGTGATGGCCCGCCGCAGCAGCGAGGTGTGGACGACGTCCGGCAGCACGCCGGCCTCGGTGAGCAGGCGCCCGCCGGTCTCGGCCTCGGTGCGGCCCTTGTCCGACAGCGGGACGTCGACCCAGCCCGTGAACAGGTTCTTCGCGTTCCAGTCGCTCTCGCCGTGGCGGAGCAGCACGAGGGTGTACGTCATGCCGCAAACCCTAGTGGTCAGCCGGCGGCGTCCGGCTCGAGGAGGTCCCGGAACGCCTCGAGGTTGGCGAGGGACTCGCCACGCTCGGTGCGCCAGGCCCACTCCCGCTTCATCGACGACAGGAAGCCCAGCGCGAGCAGGTCGTTGAACGAGGAGTCCGCCACGGACAGCAGGGCGCCGAAGAGGTCGTCGAGGCTGTCCTGCGTCACCGCGGCGACGGGCAGCCGCCCGGTGAGGTAGACGTCGCCGACGGAGTCGACGGCGAACGCGATCCCCGGCAGCCGCAGGTTGCGCGCGAGGAGCCAGCGGTAGAACGCCTCGTGGTTCTCGTCGGGCCGGCGGACGACGAACGCGACCGCGGCGAGGCGGTGGTCCCGGACGACGACGGAGACGGTGGTGCGCAGCTTCGCCTCGCCGGGCAGGGTGACGGCGTACTCCCCCGCCCGCACCCCGGCCTCCCACGGGACGCCG
>JBQGCR010000388.1:0-5257 GCA_052038585.1 Kineosporiaceae bacterium | reverse complement strand
CTCACGGAGGACGACGAAGGCAGCTGCGACGAAGAAGGCGGGCACCACGTCGACGTCCACCGGGACGGCGGCATCGAAACGGACGGCGAAGGCCCCCGCCAAGACCGCCGCCAAGACCGCCAAGGCCGCCCCGGCCAAGCGGACCCCGGCCAAGCGCGCCGCGGCACGCTGACGCGACGCCGGTCACGACCGGCACGCACGACGAGGGCCGTCCCCGCCGGGGGCGGCCCTCGTCGCGTGCGCGGCCGGCCGTCAGGGCGCGGCGGATTCGGCGCGAACCGCCCCCGTGCGTCACGATGGAGACCATGAGCGACGTCCTCACCGTCCACGGCGGCACCCCGCTGCACGGAGCCATCACGGTCCGCGGCGCGAAGAACTTCGTGTCGAAGGCGATGGTCGCGGCCCTGCTCGGGGACGGCCCGAGCCGGCTGCGCAACGTGCCCCGCATCCGCGACGTCGCCGTCGTCACCGGCCTGCTCGAGCTCCACGGCGTGAGCGTCGCCGCGGACGACGAGGGTGGCGAGCTGCTCATGGACCCGAGCAACGTCGAGAGCGCCCACGTCGCGGACATCGACGCCCACGCCGGGGCCAGCCGCATCCCGATCCTCTTCTGCGGCCCGCTGCTGCACCGCCTCGGCGAGGCGTTCATCCCCGACCTCGGCGGCTGCCGGATCGGCGACCGCCCGATCAACTACCACCTCGACGTGCTGCGCCGCTTCGGCGCGCAGGTCGACAAGCACCCGCACGGCATCGCGCTCACGGCGCCCGACGGCCTGCAGGGCGTCAAGCTCGAGCTGCCCTACCCGAGCGTCGGGGCGACCGAGCAGGTGCTGCTCACCGCCGTCCGGGCCGAGGGCGTCACCGAGCTGCGCAACGCCGCGATCGAGCCCGAGATCATGGACCTCATCGCGGTGCTGCAGAAGATGGGCTCGATCATCAGCGTCGAGGTCGACCGCGTCATCCGGATCGAGGGCGTCGAGCGGCTCGGCGGCTACTCGCACACCGCGCTGCCGGACCGGATCGAGGCCGCCTCGTGGGCCTGCGCGGCGCTCGCGACCCGCGGGGACATCACCGTCCGCGGGGCCAAGCAGGCCGAGATGATGACGTTCCTCAACGTGTTCCGGAAGGTCGGTGGCCTGCTCGACATCGAGGAGGACGGCATCCGGTTCTCCCACCCCGGCGGCGAGCTCAACAGCCTCGTCATCGAGACGGCCGTCCACCCGGGGTTCATGACCGACTGGCAGCAGCCGCTCGTCGTCGCCCTCACGCAGGCCAGCGGCCTGTCGATCGTCCACGAGACGGTGTACGAGAACCGCTTCGGCTTCACCAAGGCGCTGCGGGACATGGGCGCCCAGATCCAGCTCTACCGCGAGTGCCTCGGCGGCCTCGAGTGCCGCTTCGGCCAGCAGAACTTCCAGCACTCGGCGGTCATCTCCGGCCCGTCCAAGCTCCACGGCGCGGACATCGAGGTGCCGGACCTGCGCGGCGGGTTCAGCCACCTCATCGCCGCGCTCGCGGCCGAGGGCACGTCGCGGGTGCGCGGGATCGGGCTCATCGACCGAGGGTACGAGCACTTCCAGGCCAAGCTCGACGCGCTCGGCGCGATCTACGAGCGCAGCTGACCCGGCGTCCTCGCGGTCAGCCGGAGCGCCGCGTCGTGCGCAGCGGCGGCGCGGAGCCGACGGTGCCCAGGCGCAGCCCCGAGACGTGCTGCGCCGCACCGGCCCCCGCGACGTCGACGGTGAGGCGCTGACCGGGCCGGACGTGCCGCAGCGCGCTGGCGGCGAAGGCCGCGGCGTCGAAGGGGAGCGTCCGGCCGTCGTCGAGGACGACGACGCCGCTGCCGCGGTCGGGGTCGAAGCTGCTCACGGTCGCCTGCACGCCGCCAGGCTAGGCGATGCCGGACGGTCAGGCGACGATCGAGCCGGCGTCCGGGCGGGCGAGCGCCGTCCGGGTGCGCGGCCCGACGCCGAGGCGCAGCGCCGCCTCGAGGTCGGCGCGGGTGTCGACGTCGCGGCGCAGGCGCGGCACGTCGAGGTCGAGCCGCACCGCGCCGGCCGCCTCGTGCGCCGCCGCGGAGCACGGACCGAACGACGGCCGCAGGACCTCCGGGCGGCCCGCCGCGACGAGGACGCTGCCCGTGCCCTCGGCGTCCGGGACGAGCGCCCAGCCGCCCGCCTCGACGACCTGCCCGGCCGCCCGCAGCGCCGCCGCGAGGTCCTCCGGGCGCAGGGCGGGCAGGTCGGCGAGCAGCACCGCGACCGGGCCGTCGAGCCCGGCGAGGCCGTCGTCGACGGCGGCCGAGAGCCCGGCGCCGGACCGCGTCTCCGGCCGCACGTCCGCACCCGCCCGCGCGGCGTGGCGGGCCGTCGCGGCGTCCGCGGTGACGACGACCGCGCGGCGCACCGCCGTGCACGCGAGGACCGCCTCGAGGGTGTCGAGGGCGATCGCCCCGGCGAGCGGCCCGGGCGCGCCGAGCCGCGACTTGGCCGCCGGCCCGCCCTTGACGGGCAGGACGACGGTCCAGGCGGACGGGCAGGCGGACGGGGCGGGCATCGCCCCCGATCCTGCCACGCCGGGCCGGGGCCGCGTGGACACGCACGGCCCGCCCGGCGAGGATGAACCGACCCGTCCCGACGCCGTGAGAGGACCCGCGTGACGCCCCGCCACCTCGGCGCCTCCTACCGGCTGGCGATCGGACTGCTCCGGCCGCCGCTGCGGGCCCTGACGCGACGGGAGTGGGACGGCGCGGAGCACCTGCCGGCCGACCGCGGCTTCGTCGTCGTCGCCAACCACATCTCCTACCTCGACCCGTTCACCCTCGCGCACTTCCTCGTCGACCACGGCGCCCCGCCGCGGTTCCTCGCCAAGGAGTCGGTCTTCCGGATCCCGGTCGCCGGCCGGATCGTCCGCGGCGCCGGGCAGATCCCCGTCTTCCGCGAGTCGGGCCGGGCCGTCGACGCGTGGGCCGGCGCCGTCGAGGCGGTCCGCCGGGGCGAGTGCGTCGCCGTCTACCCCGAGGGCAGCCTGACCCGCGACCCCGACCTGTGGCCCATGGTCGGCAAGACCGGCGCCGCCCGGATCGCCCTCGCCACGGGCTGCCCCGTCGTCCCCGTCGGGCAGTGGGGCGTCCAGGAGATGCTCGCGCCGTACGCGCGGCGGCCGCACCTGCTGGGCCGGCACACCGTCCGGGTGCGCGCCGCGGCGCCGGTGCCGCTGGACGACCTGGCCGGACGCCCGCTCGACGCCGCGCTGCTCACGCTCGCGACGGACCGGATCCTCGACGCGCTGACCGCCGTCGTCGCCGACCTGCGCGGCGAGCGGCCGCCGTCGCGCCGCTGGGACCCGCGCGAGCACGGTCAGCCGCGCACGGGGGACTTCCACCGCCACGACCGCCACGACCGCCACGACCGCCACGGTCGCCGGCAGGACCACGGGAGAGGGGACGCCGCATGAGCGGGCGCCGCGTCGCGGTGATGGGAGCAGGCTCGTGGGGGACGACGTTCGCCGTCGTCCTCGCCGACGCCGGCTGCGACGTGCGGCTGTGGGCGCGCCGCCGCGAGGTGGCCGACGAGGTGAACGCGCTGCACCGCAACAGCACCTACCTCGACGACCTGCCGCTGCCCGAGGCCGTCGTCGGGACCGCGGACCCGCACGAGGCGCTCGACGGCGCCGACGTCGTCGTCCTCGCCGTGCCCTCCCAGCAGCTGCGGGCGACCCTCGCCCCGTGGCGGCCCGTGCTCGCCGAGCGGGCGCTGCTCGTCAGCCTCATGAAGGGCGTCGAGCTCGGCACCATGCGGCGGAGGAGCGAGGTCGTCGCCGAGGTCGCCGACGTCCCGGCCGAGCGCGTCGCCGTCGTCTCCGGACCCAACCTCGCGCGCGAGATCGCCGTCCGGCAGCCGACGGCGACGGTCGTCGCGAGCTCGTCCCACGCGACGGCCGACGCCGTCGCGGCGGCCTGCTCGGCACCGTACTTCCGGCCCTACACCAACCACGACGTCGTCGGCGTGGAGCTCGGCGGGGCGGTGAAGAACGTCATCGCCCTCGCCGTCGGGATCGCCGAGGGGATGGGCTTCGGGGACAACACGAAGGCCTCCCTCATCACCCGCGGCCTGGCCGAGGTGACCCGGCTGGGCCTGGCGCTCGGCGCCGAGCCCGCGACGATGGCCGGCCTCGCCGGGCTCGGGGACCTCGTGGCGACGTGCGCGTCGCCGCTGTCGCGCAACCGGACCTTCGGCGTCCACCTCGGCGAGGGGCTGTCCGTCCCCGAGGTGGTCGCCATGACCCGGCAGACCGCCGAGGGCGTGAAGTCCTGCGGGCCGGTGCTCGACCTCGCCGCCACCGTGGGGGTCGAGATGCCGATCAGCGCCGCCGTCCACGCCGTCGTCGAGGGGCGCACCGGCGTCCACGAGATGGCGGCCGGGCTGCTCGGACGCCCGCGCAAGCACGAGATCGCCTGAGCGGCGTGGACCTGACCCGGACCGCCGCCCAGGGCGCCGTCGAGCACCTCGGCTGGCGCTACCTGCTCGGCACGCTGCGCCTCGCCGTCCCGGTCGACACGCTCGCGACCGCGGCCGCACTCGCCGTCCGGGCCGTCGAGGCGGCGGGGGAGCGGGCCGACGGGCACCTGCACGCCGACGTGCGCCCGGACCGCCTCGAGCTGTCCCTCGCGACGCGGGCCGCCGGCCGGCTCACGCAGGCCGACCTCGAGCTGGCCGCGGCCGTCTCCGCGGCCGTCTCCGTCGCGGTCGGGGACGGGACGCTCCCGACCGGCGCGCCCCGGCCGCCGCAGCTGCTCGAGATCGCCGTCGACACCCTCGACGCGTCCCGGGTCCGGCCGTTCTGGAAGGCCGTCCTCGGCTACGTCGACGACCCCGCGGACGACCCCGCGGACCCCGACGCCGCGCTCGTCGACCCGCTCGGCCTGCTGCCCGCCGTGTGGTTCCAGCAGATGGACTCCCCACGGCCGCAGCGCAACCGGATCCACCTCGACGTCACCGTCCCGCACGACGTCGCCGCCGCCCGCGTCGAGGCGGCCCTCGCCGCCGGCGGCCGGCTCCTCGACGACGGCCACGCCCGCGCGTTCTGGGTGCTCGCCGACGCCGACGGCAACGAGGTGTGCGTCTGCACCTGGCTCGACCGCGACACCGAGCGCCCCTGGACCCGCTGAGGAGGGGCGTCAGAGCAGCGTGCGCAGGGCCCGGTCGAGGTCGGTCCAGAGGTCCTCGACGTCCTCGATGCCGACGGACAGCCGCAG
>JBQGCR010000387.1:0-4203 GCA_052038585.1 Kineosporiaceae bacterium | reverse complement strand
GCGTCAGGGCATGCAGGCCCTGCGCGGGACGGCGGTCTCCGGCTTCCCCAACCTCTTCCTGCTCATCGGCCCGAACACCGGGCTCGGGCACTCCTCGATGGTCCACGTCATCGAGTCCCAGCTCGAGTACGTCCGGGACGCGCTGCGCCGGATGCGGGACGACGGCCTCGTCGCCCTCGACCCCGAGCGCGGCGCCCAGGAGCGGTGGAACGCCGACGTGCAGCGCCGGATGCGCCGCACCGTCTGGGCCACCGGCTGCCGGGCCTGGTACCAGGACGCCCACGGCCGGCTGACGGTCACGTGGCCCGGCTCCACGCTGCGCCTGCGCCGCCAGACCCGGCGCGTCGACCTCCGCGAGTACACCGTCCAGCACCGCCCCGACGCCCACCCGTCCCCGGCCGCCCCCGGGACCGACACCCTGGCAGGCACCCGATGAGCCGCAGCGCGACCCTCCCCGCCGACTTCCTGCCGCCCGCGGGCGGCCGCCGCACGACGGTCACCTCCCGCGACGGCACCCGGATCGCCGTCGAGGTCCACGGCCGCGACGGCGCCCCGACCGTCGTCCTGGCCCACGGCTGGACGTGCTCGCTCGGCTTCTGGTCGCGCGTGCTCCACCGGCTCGCGGACGACGACCTCCGCGTCGTCGTCTACGACCAGCGCGGCCACGGCCGCAGCGCCGTCCCGGGCGCCCGCGGCTACAGCGCCGACGGGCTCGCCGAGGACCTCGCCGCCGTCGTCGAGGCGTGCGTCCCGGTGGGGGAGCGCTACGTCCACGTCGGGCACAGCATGGGGGCCATGGCGCTCATGGCCCTCGCCGAACGACGGGCCGACCTCGTCCGGGAGCGGGTCGCCGCCGCGCTGCTCGCGAGCACCGGCGCCGACCGGCTCGTCGCCGACTCCACCGCCGTCCCGGTCCCGGGGTTCCTCGCGCGCCCGCTCGCCCGGCTGCGGGCCGCCCTGACGACGACGGCGCTCACCCGCCCCGTGCTGCTGCACCTGCTCCCCGGACCCGCGGCCCGGCTCGTCATCACCCACATCACGATGTCGTGGACGGCGACCGCGGACGAGCGCGCCTACTGCACCGACCTCGTCCGGGCGTGCCCGCCGAAGACCTACACCGGCTTCGCCCGGATGCTCGCCACGCTCGACCTCACGGCCGGGCTGCGCGCCCTCGAGGTGCCCGCCCAGGTGCTCTGCGGCACGAAGGACCGGCTGACGCCGATCGGGCACAGCACCCGGATGGACGCCGCGCTGCCGCGCAGCGTCGGCCTCGTCGTCCTGCCCGGCGAGGGGCACATGACGCCCCTCACCGCGCCGGACGCCGTCGCGACCGCCGTGCGCGACCTCGTCTCCGCCCACCTGCGGCCCCGCGTCGTCGAGCTGCCCGACGCGGACGCGGTGGCCGACGCCTCGGCCGGGGTGGCCTCGTGAGCCCCGCGACCGGACGCCACGGCCGCGTCGCCGTCGTCACCGGCGCCGCCCGCGGCCTCGGCGAGCACCTCGCGCTCGCGCTCGCCGCCCAGGGCTGGACGCTCGCGCTCGTCGGTCACGAGCCGGACCGGCTCGAGCAGGTCGCGCAGGCGTGCGGCAACGGCTCGCGCGCGTGGGCCTGCGACGTCACCGACGCCGCGGGGCTCGGCCGGGTCGCGGCGCAGGTGCGGCAGGAGCTCGGGCCGGCCTCCGCCGTCGTCGCCAACGCCGGCATCGCGCTCGGCGCGCCGCTCGCGCTCGCCGACGGCGCCGCGTTCGACCGGGTCATCGAGGTCAACCTCCTCGGGTCGGTGCGCACCGCCCGCGCCTTCCTCGACCAGCTCGTCGAGACCCGCGGCTACTACCTGCAGATCGCCTCGCTCGCGGCACTCGTCCCCGTGCCCGCGATGGCGTCCTACTGCGCGAGCAAGGCGGGGGTCGAGGCGTTCGCCCACTCGGTCGCCCCGGAGCTCGAGCACCGCGGCGTCCGCGTGGGTGTGGCGTACCTCTCGTGGGTGGACACCGACATGGTGCGCGGCGCGGACGAGAGCCCGGCGCTGGCGTCGATGCGCGCGTCCCTGCCGCCGCCGTTCAACCTCACCGCGACGCCCGAGCAGGCGGGCGAGGCGCTGGCCCGCGGCGTCCGGCGGCGCAAGCGGCACGTCTACGTCCCCGGCTGGGTGCGCCTCGTCCGCGCGAACCCGACTCTGGCCGTGGCCTTCACGACGAGCCGGGTCGGCGTGCACCGCGCCCGGCTCGCCGAGATGCGGCTGCGGGAGGAGACGACCGGCCCGATCGCGCGCCCGACGGGCGCCGGTGGCGCGGCGGACCGGGCGGCGACGAGCCGCTGACCGGCTCGCTGGCACTCGGACCCCCTTGTGTGCCAACGGGATCCTCCCGCATCCTCCGGTCACGGAGAGTCGATCGCGAGGTCAGGTACGACGGCGTCCCACGGCCCGCGGGAGGAGGTCGTCGTCATGTCCGAACCGAACGTCGAACGCAACGTCGAGGTCTCGCCGTTCAGCGGCGGGGGCGCCCTGCGCGGGTTCGTCGTCTCCGGCCGCTGGCCGGCCTCGACCCGCGAGTGGGCCCAGTTCCTCGCGCTCGCGGTCCGGCTCGCCGCCGTCCCCGGCCTCGTGCCGACGACGACGGTGTTCCGGGCGGTCGAGGACGTCCCGGACGACCCCGCACCGGGCACGGTGGGGCTCGTGACGTCGGCCGGCCCGGTGCTCGGCGACGGCGCGCCGACCCCCGGCGCCTTCGCCGCGACGAGCCCGCCCGCGCTCCTGCTGCTCCACCCCCCGGGGGAGCACCGTCCCTCGACGCCGGAGTGCCTCGGCGCGGCGTCGGGCTGCGTGCTCCTGCCCGGCCTGCCGCACCTCGGCCTGGAGCACCGCGCCGCGTGGGTGGAGGCCGAGAAGGACGGCACGGTGACCCGGCTCGTCAGCCAGGTCGGCGTCGACCCGGCCCAGGACCCCGACACCGCCGTCCTGGCGATGCTCCTCGCGGCCTGAGCCGGGTCGCGTCCGGTTCCTCGCCCCTCAGCGCACCGGACCGGCGTTCGCGACCGGCCGGGACAGCGTCACGGCCCGCTCGCGCAGCGCGCCGAGGGAGTCGTCCTCGACCCGCCGCTGCGTCGTCACCCGGCCCGCGGTCGTCGCGGGCTCGAGGCCGTCGACACGCACGGCGACGGTCGCCGAGGACGACGACGACGCCTCGACGGTCAGGCTGACCCGGCCCGACGCCGTCCGGAGCGTCCCGAACTGCGGCACGACGTAGGTGTAGTCCGTCGACGACGACGTGGGCGAGGCGTCGAGGAGCAGGCTCTCGGCGCTGCTCGTGGGGTCGACGCGGCGGACGGTCACGCCGGGCTTGAGGTAGAAGGGGTTGTTCGCGAGGTAGGCGTCGCGACCCGACGCCGTGCGGTACTCGACGACGTACGTGCCGCCGGCGGGGTCGGCGACCCGCAGCGACACCAGGCCGGCGTGCCCGGACAGCGGTTTGAGGACGGCGCGGGTGGACGTCGACGTCGCGACGACGCGTCCGGCGCCGAGCACCCCGAGCCGTGCGGCGTGCACGGTGTTGAGCGAGCCGGTCTGCTCCCAGCTGAAGCCCATGACGTCGTAGAGGTCGTAGTAGCCGCGCTTCGTGCAGCCCGAGCCCCACGTGCCGGTGGCGGCGGACCACGTGCCGTCCTGCGTCGTCGGGCACTTGAGGTCGTTGCTGTGGTCGAGGCTGAGGTTGTGCCCGAGCTCGTGGGTGAGCAGGGAGCGCAGCGTGCCGTTGACGTAGAGCGACCCGCCCGAGCCGACCGACGAGCCGACCGTCCCCAGCCCGGCGGGGCAGGGGTCGCTGCCCTTGACCGGCGGGACGTAGATCGCCAGGTGGCGGCCGGCCCCGGCGGTGAAGCCGGCCTTCTTCGCGACGTCGTTGAAGAACTGCATGGCGTTGCTCGGGGCGCACGTGTACGACGACGTCACCCACGACTTGGCCGCGGCCAGGGAGAACGTCACGAGGCCCTCGGTCTCCTGCGCCCAGAACGGCGCAGCGGTCTGGGTGAGCCAGGACGCGAAGGTGCTCGCCGTCATCCCGTCCTTGACGCGCCCGGCGGGGACGGCCAGGACGGTGGTGACCTGCTCGACGACCGGTGCGGCCGCCGCGGCGGCGGTCGCCCCCGCCGCCGTCGCGGTGGCCGCGCTCGTCGGTGACGCGCCTGCGGGTGCCGCGGCGAGG
>JBQGCR010000386.1:0-2415 GCA_052038585.1 Kineosporiaceae bacterium | reverse complement strand
CCGGGCCCGCGGCGGGACGGTCGTCGCCACCGGGGGCTGCTTCGACGTCGTCCACGCCGGGCACGTCGCCTCGCTCGAGGCGGCCCGGCGGCTCGGCGACTGCCTCGTCGTCCTCGTGAACTCCGACGAGAGCGTCCGGCGGCTCAAGGGCCCCGGGCGCCCCGTCCACACCGCCGAGGACCGGCGGCGCGTCCTCGAGGGGCTCGGCTGCGTCGACGCCGTCGTCGTCTTCGACGAGGACGACCCGTCGGCGGCCCTCGCCCGGCTGCGGCCCGACGTCTGGGCCAAGGGCGGCGACTACGCCGGGCGCGACCTGCCGGAGGCACCGCTCGTCGCCTCGTGGGGCGGGCGCGTCGTCCTCCTGCCGTACCTGCCGGGCCGCTCGACGACCCGGATCCTCACGCACACCCGTCCCGACGCCACACCCCAGCAACGGAAGGCAGCACTGTGACCCTCTCCCTCTCCGGCACCGTCCTCGTGACCGGCGGCTCCAGCGGCCTCGGCGCCGCCGTGGCCGCCGCGGTCCGCGAGGCCGGCGGCACGCCGGTCGTCCTCGACCGGCAGGCTCCGGACGGCGACGTCGCGCACGTCGTCGTCGACCTGTCCGACCCGCACGCCGCCGCCCCCGCCGTCGAGGAGGCCGTCCGGCTCGCCGGCGGCCCGCTCACCGGCGTCGTCACCGCCGCGGGCACCGACGCCTGCGGCCGGATCGAGGACGTCCCGCTCGACGACTGGCTGCGGGTCATCCAGGTCAACCTCGTCGGCACCGCGGCCGTCGTCCGGGCCGCCCTGCCGCACCTCGTGGAGTCCCACGGACGCGTCGTCACGGTGTCCTCGACCCTCGGGATCAAGGCCGTGAGCGACGCGACCGCCTACTGCGCCAGCAAGTTCGGCGTCGTCGGCTTCACCCGCGCGCTGGCCGCCGAGACCGCCGGCCGGATCGGGGTGACGCTGCTCGTCCCCGGCGGGATGAGCACGCACTTCTTCGACGACCGGCCCGAGCAGTACAAGCCCGGCCCGGACGCCAAGCTCAACGACCCGACGAACGTCGCCCAGGCCGTCGTCTTCGCCCTCGGGCAGCCGGCCGGCTGCGAGCTGCGCGAGCTCGTCGTCGCGGCCTCCACGGAGTCGTCCTGGCCGTGACCGGCGACCCCGCCCGGGCGGGCACCGTCGTGGCGCTGCGGGCCCTCGGGCTCGGGGACACGCTCACGGCGGTGCCCGCCCTGCGCGGGCTGCGCCGGGCCTTCCCCGGGCACCGGCTCGTGCTCGCGTGCGCGCACCCGGCCGCCCGGCTCCTCGCGGTCGCCGGCGTCGTCGACGACGTCTTCCCGGCCGCCGACCTCGCGGCCACGCCGCCGGGCCTGGCGTACGGGCGGCACGTCGCGGTGAACCTCCACGGCCGCGGGCCGCAGAGCCACGCCCTCCTCGCGGCGGGCCGGCCGGACGCGCTGCTCGCCTTCGCCTGCGGCCCTCTCGCGGGCCCGACCTGGCGGCCCGACGAGCACGAGGTCGACCGCTGGTGCCGGCTCGTCACGGCGACGACCGGCGCCGCCTGCGGCCGGGACGACCTGTACCTCGCTGCGCCGCAGCCGGACTCGCCCCGCCAGGACGTCACGGTCGTCCACCCCGGCGCGGCGGGCGCCGAGCGGCGCTGGCCCGTCGAGCGCTGGGCCGCCGTCGTCCGGGCCCTCGTCGCGGACGGCCACGACGTCGTCGTCACCGGCGGCCCGGGCGAGCGGGGCCTCACCGCGGCTCTCGTCGCGGCGGCCGGGCTCGCGCCCCGGGCCGACCTCGGCGGCGCGCTGTCGGTCGACGGCCTCGCGGCGCTCGTCGCCCGCGCCCGGCTCGTCCTGTGCGGCGACACCGGGGTGGCGCACCTCGCGACGGCGTACGCCACGGCGTCCGTCGTCCTCTTCCACCGCGTCGCGCCGGCGCAGTGGGGCCCGGCGGTCGACCCGGACCTGCACGTCTGCCTGCACCACGGCGACCTCGCGGCGGTCACCGTCGAGGAGGTGCTCGACGGCGTTCAGTCCCTGCGGTGGACGCTCACGGCGTACCCGGCGTCCGGGGCGCCGCGCTCCCAGGTGCCCCAGCGCTCGACGAGCGAGAGCCCCGCGTCGGAGCACCAGCCGTCGTAGTCCGCGAGGTCGAGCACCGTCGCGGCGTCGGGCAGGTGGGCGCGGTCGAGCCCGAAGCCCGCGACGAGCAGCCCGCCGGGGCGCAGGTGCGCGGCCATCCGCGCGACGACCGCCGGCTCGGTCCCGGGCGCGGCGAGCGGGACGACGTTCCCGGCGCACAGGACGACGTCGAAGTGCTCGCCGAGGTCGAGCGTCGCGAGATCCGCCGTGTGCCAGGCGATCTGCGGCGCGCGGTCCCGGGCGACGGCGAGCATGCCCGCGTCGAGGTCCACCCCCG
>JBQGCR010000385.1:0-4963 GCA_052038585.1 Kineosporiaceae bacterium | reverse complement strand
GCCCGCCTGCGGCGCGGGGGCGGCCGCGGCGCCGGCCCCGGTTCGGGGCGTGGTGACCGGGGTGCTCACGGCGCGACCTCCTTGCGGCCGAGGACGGCCACGGAGGCCCGGGCGATGAGGATCGTGACGAGGAGCATCATGAGGCCGATGGCGGCGGCGTAGCCGAGGTCGAAGAACCGGAACGCGGTCTCGAAGAGGCGGATCGGGATCGTCTTCGTCGCGTCTGCCGGGCCGCCGTTCGTCGTCACCGAGATGATGTCGTAGTAGCGCACGGCGTCCATGGCCCGGATGAGCAGGGCCACGAGGAGGATGCCCGAGACCGACGGCAGCACGACGTGCCGCATGGTCTTCCAGTAGCCGGCACCGTCGAGCGCAGCCGCCTCGAGCACGGACGGGTTGACCGAGTTGAGCCCGGCGAGCGCGATGAGGGTGATGAGCGGCGTCCACTCCCAGACGTCCATGAGGACGACGGCGACGAACGCCGTCGTCGTCCCGCCGAGGACGTCGCCCTGCCACCCGAGCTGCTGAAGGCCCCACGCGTAGAGGCCGAACGTCGAGTCGGTGAGGTAGCGGCCGAGCAGGCCGACGATGACCGGTGCGACGAACATCGGCAGCAGGAGGAGGGAGAGCAGCAGCCCGCGGCCCCGGGTGACCTTGTGCACCGCGAGGGCGAGGCCGACGCCGAGCACCATCTCCAGGCCGAGGGTCAGGCCGAGGTAGGCCGCGGTGCGGCCCCAGCTCGCCCACATGTCGGGGTCGGTGAGGACCCGCGACCAGTTGTCGAGGCCGGCCCACTCGAGGCGCACCCCGCCGAGCAGCCGGACCCGGCTGAAGCTCATGACGATCAGCGCGACGAAGGGCAGGATCGACAGCAGCGCGAGGACGCTCACGCCCGGCGCGAGCATCCGCCCGGTGAAGCTCAGGCCGCGCCGGCGACGCGCGGGCGGCCGCGGGGACGGCGCCGCCGCGGCGGCCCGCTCCTGGACGGCGGTCACGCGACCCACCCCCGCTCGACGATCCGGTCGAACCGTTCGCCCGCGCCGCGCATCGTCGCCTCGGGGTCGCTCTGGCCGGCGACCATCTTCGACAGCTCGGTGAAGATCGCTGTGTCGCAGGCGTTCCACATCGGGATCTTCGGGCGCAGGCCGATGTTCTCCGGCTCCCACGCGGCGCTCACCGCGCTCGTCGTCAGCATGTTCGGCAGCTCGCTGGGACGCTGCTCGGCCGCGACGACCTCGGGCCGCTCGTACACCGACGTCCGGGTCGGCGTCCCTCCCCCGGCGTCGCTCGCGAGGTTGCTCAGCTGCACCCGGGGCGAGGTCGCCCAGTTGACGAAGAGCCAGGCGGCCCCGCGCTCCGCGCCACGGGCGTTGCCCGCGATGGCGATCCCCGTGCCGCCGAACATGTGCGCGGCCCGGGCCGGCCCGCGCGGCATGGGCGCGTAGTCGACCTGACCCGGCAGCGCCTGCTCGTTGCTCGCGGCGAACTCGTGCCAGTTGGGGCACATGGCGATCTCTCCGGCGCGCAGGGCCGCGCCGACGCCGTCCCAGTCCCACGTCGCCGAGGCGGGGTGGGCGGCGCGAAGCAGCTTGTCGTAGAAGGCGGCCGCCTCGACGCTCTCCGCCGACCCGAGCAGGCTCGGGCCGGGGTCGGTCACGCCGAGCAGGCCGACCGTCCCGCCGGACTCGAAGTAGTCCCCGCCGTAGCTCCACAGGACGTTGCTGAAGTCGCACATGAGCGAGTCGTGCTGCTTGGCCTGGTGGCCGGTGCCGTAGCGGACCTCGTCGGCGTTGTCCGTCAGCCACGTCGCGATCCGCAGGTACTCCTCCCACGTGCGGTCGGCGCCCGGCGTCGGGTCGAACCCGAGCTCGTCGGCCATCGCCTCGCCGTGCCGCTCGAAGACGTCCGCGCGGTACTGCCACACCATCGTCGGGCAGTCGTAGGGCAGCGCGTAGAGCGGGCCGTCCTCGCCGAAGCGTCCGGTCGCGTCGAGCTGGGTGCCGATGAAGTCCTCGACGCCGAGCTCGACGGGCGGGTAGCCGTCGTCCTCGAGGAACTCGCGCAGGTCCGCGAGCCCCGCGCTGTACGGCGCGAGCACCTGGTAGGGGTCGGCGTAGACGACCTGGTACTGCGCGTCCCCCGAGGCCATGTCGAGCGCGACGCGCTGGACGAGCGCCGAGAGCTCGAGGTTGACGATGCGGACCTCGATCCCGGTCAGCTCGGTGAACGGCCGCAGGTCCGCGGCGATGGCCGCCGTCGGTGCGGTGTTCTCGGAGATGAAGTTGATCGTCGTCCCGGCGAAGCGCCGCCAGGGGTCGCCGCCGGGCGGCAGGGCCGGCACGGCCGTGCTCTCCTCGCCGCCGCACGCCGAGAGCAGTCCGGGGGCGGCGAGCGACCCGGCGCCGAGGAGCCCGGCGCGCAGGACGTCCCGGCGTCCGGGGTCACGGAACCGGCCGGGGTGCGGACGGGATGGGCGGCGTTCGGTCGGGCTCATGGCGCCTCCGGGGTCGCGTCGTCGCGTCCGAGTGCTGCGGTCCTGGAGCCTCAGAACCCGGCAAACCCGAATATTGCATAGGAAACGGATGAAACCTAGGGCGCCACTGGCGCCGGAGATGACCCCTTGACGGCGATTCATCCCATCTCTAGCGTCACGGGCACCGGTGGAGCGTGCCGCCGGTCCTGCTCGCAGCCCCCGCTCCTCGGCCGTCGGACGACGCCCGCGCTGCGCTCGAGCGTCAGGAGACGCGCGATGAGACCCTCCGTCCGAGCAGCCGTGTCCGCGGCCGCCTGCCTGTCCCTGCTCCTGCTCGGCTCCCCGGCCCTGCGAGGCACCGAGTCCGCCGGACCCGCCGGTGTCTCCCGGGCCGACCGCTGCGAGCGGTGGATGGCGCTGACCTTCGACGACGGTCCCAGCGCCTACCGCAGCCGGACGCTGCGCATCCTGCGCAGCAACGGTGTCCCGGCCACGTTCTTCGACGTCGGCCTGCGCGTGGCCGCCAACCCGCACCTCACGCAGTTCGAGGCCCGCGAGGGGCACCTGGTGCTCAACCACACGTGGAGCCACCCGCGCCTGCCCGACCTCACGCCGGCCCAGGTGCGGCGACAGGTGAGCCGCGCGGAGAACGTCCTCGCGCAAGCCGGTGCGCCGCAACCGTTCCGGCTGCTGCGTCCGCCGTTCGGCGACCTGGACGCCGCGTCCGCGACGCAGGTCGGACGGCTCGGCTACGCGCACGTCACCTGGGACGTCGTCGCGCCCGACTGGGACGTCGCGACGACGAGCGACGAGATCCGCGACACCATCGTCACGGCCTTCCGCCCGGGCCTGGTCATCCTCATGCACGACGGCGCCATCGACTCCGCGAACGGCCCGGCCGACATCGCGGCGCTGCCGCAGATCGTCAAGCGGGCGCACGAGCGCGGCTACTGCTTCGGCCTGCTCGACGAGCGCGGCGCCGTCGTCCCCGCGCAGCTGCGGCCCTGCGACGCCCCGATCCCCCGCGTGGTCAACCCCGTGCCCTACCTGCCGCTCGGCGAGACGAGCCGCGGCACCCTGCCGCCCGCCCCCTACGTCGTCGTCGACCCGGCGTCGCAGCTGTGACCCCCTTCTGCCCGAGGAGCCCGCGATGAGGATGTCGCACCCAGCCGTCCGCCCGAGCCTCGCCGTCGCCGCCTCCGCGGCCCTGGCGCTCAACCTCCTCGGCGCCGCCGGCGCCCCCGACGCCACGCAGGACGCGACGGCGCAGCGCGTCGCGCCGCGCTGGGTCAACGCCTGGCAGGGCAGCCCGACCGCGGGCGGCACGTTCGATCCCACGAGCTGCCCCGCGGACACGGGTCTGGCCGACCAGACGGTGCGCAACGTCGTCCTCGCGAGCACCGGTGGCCACGAGGTCCGTGTCCGGGTCTCCAACGCGTTCGGCGCCGAGCCCCTCCAGGTGGGTGCCGCCTCGGTCGGGCTGCAGGCGGGCGGGGCCGCCGCGGTCCCCGGAACGCTACGGGCGCTGCGCTTCTCAGGCCGTGCGTCGGTGCTCGTGCCGGCGTCGGGCGAGGCGTTGAGCGACCCCGTGCGGCTCGAGGTCTCGGCGCTGCAGCGGCTCGTCGTCAGCGTCTACCTGCCCGGCCCGACAGGCCCCGCGACCCAGCACAACAACTCCCGCGCGACGAACTACCTGGCGTCCGGCGACCGGACGGACGCCGGGCGGGCCGGGGCCTTCCCGCGGCGCATCTCCTGCTGGATGTTCGCCTCGGGCGTCGACGTCCGGCCGGCCCGCGACGTCCGTGGCACCGTCGTCGCCCTCGGCGACTCGATCACCGACGGCGACCAGGCGACGGTCGACGCCGACCAGCGCTACCCCGACCACCTGGCCCGCCGCCTGGCTGCCCTGCCCGGCGCGACGCTCGCGGTCTCGAACGCCGGCATCGGCGGGAACGAGCTGCTGCGCGACCGGGTCCCGGAGCTGTTCGGCGTCTCGGCGCTCGGCCGGCTCCCCCGGGACGTGCTCACCCAGGCCGGCGTCCGGTCCGTCATCCTCATGGAGGGCATCAACGACATCGGCGCCGAGGGAGCGACGGCGGACCAGCTGGTCCAGGCGCAGCAGCTCGTCATCGCCCAGGCGCGAGCGCGCGGCCTGCACGTCTACGGCGCGACCCTCGTGCCCTTCGGCGGCTCGAACGGCCGGTACGGCGGCGACTACGGCACCGCGGCCGGCGAGCGGGAGCGCCAGGCGCTCAACCGGTGGATCCGCACGAGCGGGGCCTTCGACGCCGTCTTCGACATGGACGCCGCCCTGCGCGACCCCGCCGACCCGACCCGCCTGCGCCGGGCCTTCGACAGCGGCGACCACCTGCACCCGAGCGACGCCGGCTACCGCGCCATGGCCGCGACGGTGGACATCGCCCGGCTGGTCCGCGACGCCCGCTGACCGGTGATCATGAACCTCAGCACCGTGATCATGAGCCTGAGAGC
>JBQGCR010000384.1:0-4294 GCA_052038585.1 Kineosporiaceae bacterium | reverse complement strand
GACCGCTGGGCGGGCGCGGCGTCCGGGGTGAACAACGCGGTCGCCCGGGTCGCGGGGCTGCTCACGGTCGCCGTCGTCCCCGGCCTCGCCGGACTCGCGGCCGCCGACCCGACGGACGCCGACGCCTACGCCGCCGGCTTCTCGGTGGCGGTCGGGATCTGCGTCGGGCTGCTCGTCACCGCGGCCGCGGCGTCGGCGACGCTCCCCGCGCGGGTCGACGACCGACCGTGATCACGCCTGCAGCGTCCATGATCACGCCTATAGCGTCCATGATCACGCGGAGCGGGGGGCCTGCTCGCTGAACTGGGTGCGGTACAGGTCGGCGTACAGGCCGCCGCGGGCGAGGAGCTCGGCGTGGCGGCCCTGCTCGACGACGCGGCCGCCGTCGACGACGGCGATGAGGTCGGCCGCCCGGACCGTCGAGAGCCGGTGGGCGATGACGATCGACGTCCGGCCGGCGAGGGCGTTGTCGAGCGCCCGCTGCACGGCGGCCTCGGACTCGGAGTCCAGGTGCGCGGTCGCCTCGTCGAGGACGACGACGTCCGGCGCCTTGAGGAACAGCCGGGCCAGGGCGATCCGCTGCTTCTCCCCGCCGGAGAGGCGGTGCCCGCGGTCGCCGACGACGGTGTCGAGCCCCTCGGGCAGCGACTCGACGAGGTCGAGCACCTGGGCGGCGCGCAGCGCGTCCTCCATCTGCGCCTCGGTCGCGTCCCGTCGCGCGTAGGCGAGGTTGGCCCGGATCGTGTCGTGGAACAGGTGCGCCTCCTGCGTGACGACGCCGACCCGGTCGTGCAGGCTGTCGAGCCGGACGTCGCGCACGTCGACGCCGCCGACGCGCACCGCTCCCCCGGTGACGTCGTAGAGCCGGGTGACCAGGCTCGTCACCGTCGTCTTGCCGGCGCCGCTCGGGCCGACGAGGGCGAGCATCCGCCCGGCCGGCACCTCGACGTCGATGCCGTGGAGCACCTCCTCGCCCCCACGGCGGTCGGCGACGGCGACGGTCTCGAGCGAGGCGAGGGACACCTCGTCCGGGCTCGGGTAGGCGAAGCGGACGCCGTCCAGCTCGACGGACAGCGGTCCGGCGGGCAGGTCACGGGCGCCGTCGCGGTCGGCGACGAGGGGCGGCAGGTCGAGCACCTCGAAGACCCGCTCGAAGCTCACGAGCGCGGTCATGACGTCGATCCGGACGTTCGTCAGCGCGGTGAGCGGGCCGTAGAGCCGGCCGAGGAGCGCGGCCAGCGCGAGCAGGGTCCCGACGGTCAGCGTGCCGTCGATGACGAGCCAGCCGCCGATGCCGTAGACGAGCGCGGTCGCCAGCGACGCGACGAGCGCGAGCGCCGCGAAGAAGACCCGGTTGCTCATGGCGATCCGCACGCCGATGTCGCGCACCTGGCCTGCCCGGTCGGCGAACTCGGTGCGCTCGGTCGCGTGCGAGCCGAAGAGCTTGACGAGCAGCGCGCCGGCGACGTTGAAGCGCTCGGTCATCCGCGAGCCCATCTCGGCGTTGAGCTGCATCGACTCGCGGGTCAGGCCCGCCAGGCGTGCCCCGACGCGGCGGGCCGGGACGAGGAAGAGCGGGACGATCGCCAGGCTCAGCAGGGTGATCGGCCAGGACAGGTAGAGCATCGCGCCGACGACGAGCACGAGGGAGACGACGTTGCTCACGACCCCGGACAGCGTCGAGGTGAACGCCTGCTGCGCGCCGATGACGTCGCTGTTCAGCCGGGACACGAGCGCGCCGGTCTGCGCCCGGGTGAAGAAGGCGATCGGCTGGCGCAGCACGTGGGAGAAGACCTCGGTGCGCAGGTCGAAGATGAGCCCCTCGCCGATCCGGGCCGAGTACCAGCGCTGGACGAGGCTCGCGACCGCCTGGACGACGGCGAGGACGGCGACGACGACGGCGATCGTCACGACGACGTCGGTGCGCCGCGGCGTCACGCCGTCGTCGACGAGCCGCTGGAGCAGCAGCGGGGTGACGACGACGAGCACGGCGTCGAGGATCACGAGCCCGAGGAACGCCGCGATCGGCGTGCGGTAGGGGCCGGCGTAGGACAGCACGCGCCGCCACGTGCCCGGGGCGAGCCGCCGGTCGGCGACGCCGCGGTCCCGGCTGTACGAGCGCACGGTCGACCAGGTCTGGTTCATGGGGTGTCGCGGTCCTCTCCCGGACCGCCTCGGTGCGACCGGTCCGGGGGTGTCAACGCCCGACCCGGCGTGATCTCATCCCTGGTGCCCGGCGCGGGCGGCCAGGGCGCGCAGCCGCGCGACCTGGGCGACGCGCTCGGCCGCGCGCTGGGTGGCGGGGGTGCCGGTCTCGGCCTGGCGCAGCAGCGCCTTGGTCGCCCGGACGGCGTCCGCGGGGGCGGTGAGCAGCGCCGCGACGAGCTCGTCGACGGCGTGCTCGAGCCGGGCGAGCGGGACGACGTGCTGGGCGAGCCCGAGCGTGTGCGCCTCGTCGGCGGCGACCCAGCGGCCCGTCGCGCAGATCTCCAGCGCCCGCGCGTACCCGACGGTCCGCACGAGCGGCCACGTCCCGGCGAGGTCGGGGACGAGGCCGAGCGACGTCTCGCGCATGGCGAACCGGGCATCGTCCGCGGCGACGACGAGGTCGCAGGCCAGGGCGAGCTGGAAGCCCGCGCCGACGGCGGCGCCCTGCACCGCCGCGACCGAGACGAAGGGCCCGTCCCGCCAGCACGAGAAGCCCTGCTGGTAGCCGGCGATCGTGTCGCCGATCGTCACGTCGTCCTGCCCCGCGAGCGCGAGCAGGCTCACCTCGCCCGGGATGCCCTCGGGCGTGAAGGCGCGCCGGTCGAGGCCGGCGGAGAACGTCGGCGGCTCGGCCCGCAGGACGACGACGTCGGCGACGTCGGCCGCCCAGCGCGCCGTCGCGGCGAGCGCGAGCCACGTCGCCGGGGTCTGGGCGTTGCGCCGCTCGGGCGTGGCGAGGACGACGTCGAGACGGCGTCCGGACAGCTCCAGGCGCAGGCCGCCGGCGCCGAGCAGGACGGCGAGCTCGGTCGGCGGGGCCGGCTGGGCACCGCGGGCCGGGGCCGGGGGCGGCGCGCTCGGCGCGGGGCCGTCCGGGAGGACGACCGGGGGGCGGTCGGGCTGGGTCGTGGTCATCCGTCCTCCTCGACGAGGCGGGCTCCACCAGCGGGCCGACCGCAGGGACGGCACGTGCCGACGGGGGCCACCCGATGGTCGGGTGACCCCCGTCAGACTACCGAGGTGCCGCGCTGTGCGGGGAGTCGGACCATGACGGGCAGCGAGCCCCTGCCGGTTCTGGTCCGTCGGCCCGTGCCGTCAGCGCTTGCCCTTCCCGCGGGTCGCCCCGCCGCGGCTGCGCAGAGCCACGTCGTTCTCCGTGAGGATCCGGTGCACGAAACCGTAGGAACGTCCCGTCTCCTCGGCGAGCGCCCGGATGCTGGCACCGCCCTGGTACTTCTTGCTCAGCTCGCTGGCGAGCTTGTTGCGGTCGGCGCCGGTGATGCGCGCGCCCTTCTTCACTGTCTCTGCCACTGATCCTCCTCGTGCAGCGGACTGGCGACCATGGTCAGTCTAGTGTCCGAAATCGTCCACTTGACCCGTTCTTGCCTGCGGCCGGTGCTGCTACCGGCACGTACCGTAGATCATTGCAGGTCAAGCCAGCGAAACGAGGTCCAGATACGACGTGTTCCACAGATCTTCGGAACCGTCGGGAAGGAGGACGACCCGCTCCGGCGACAGGGCCTGCACCGCGCCCTCGTCGTGTGTGACGAGCACCACGGCGCCACTGTAGCGACGCAGGGCGTCGAGCACCTCGGCACGACTCGCGGGATCGAGGTTGTTGGTCGGCTCGTCCAGGAGCAGGACGTTGGCGCCCGAGACGACGAGCGTCGCCAGGGCCAGACGGGTCTTCTCGCCGCCGGAGAGCACCCCGGCCGGCTTGTCGACGTCGTCGCCGGAGAAGAGGAACGAGCCGAGGACGCTGCGGACGGCGGTGTCCCCGAGGTCGGGTGCCGCCGAGCGCATGTTCTCCAGGACGGTCCGGTCGACGTCGAGGGTCTCGTGCTCCTGGGCGTAGTACCCCAGGCGCAGGCCGTGGCCGGGCTCGACCTGCCCGGTGTCGGGGTCCTCGACGCCGCCGAGCAGGCGCAGCAGGGTCGTCTTGCCCGCGCCGTTGAGGCCGAGGACGACGACGCGGCTGCCCTTGTCGATCGCGAGGTCGACGTCGGTGAAGACCTCGGTGCTGCCGTACGTCTTGGACAGCCCGCTCGCCCGCAGCGGCGTCCGCCCGCACGGCGCGGGGTCGGGG
>JBQGCR010000383.1:0-3129 GCA_052038585.1 Kineosporiaceae bacterium | reverse complement strand
GCACCGTCGGCCTCCGCCCCGACGGCCTCCGCCCCGACGGCCTCCGCCCCGACGGCCTCCGCCACGGCGTCGCCCGCCCCGTCCAGCCCGCCCGCGACCGCCTCCGCGGCCGCCGGGCTCACCGCGGAGGACCGCGCCGCGGGGCTGCTCGGCACCGCGTTCGCCGACGAGGGCAGCGGCCGCATCGACACCGTGCCGGGCCGGCGCGCCGAGCCCGGCGGCGGGACGGTGCACACCTTCCGCGTGCAGGTCGAGCGCGGCCTGCCCGTCGACCCCGCGACGTTCGCCGACTTCGTCTGGACGACGCTCAACGCGCCGAAGGGCTGGGGCGCCGGCGGGACGATGACGTTCCGCCGGGTCGACGGCCCGTCGGACTTCCGGGTCGTCCTCGCGAGCCCCGAGACGAGCGCCCGGCTGTGCCGGCCGCTGCGCACGGGCGGGACGCTGTCCTGCCGCAACGGCGACGCCGCGGTGCTCACCGTGTACAGATGGGTCAACGGCACGCCCGACTACGGCACGAACCGGCTCGACTACCGCCGCTACCTCGTCGCCCACGAGGTCGGCCACTGGCTCGGCCACGGCCACGTCTCGTGCCCCGGCCGCGGCCGGAAGGCGCCGGTCATGATGCAGCAGACCAAGGGCCTCGACGGGTGCGCGCAGAACCCGTGGCCCAAGCCGTGAGCGGACCGGTGGGGGCTGCGTCCGTGGCGTTCGGCCCGCTCGTCGAGCCCGGGCCGGAGCTGTCCGCGGACGAGGTCGCCCGCTACGCCCGGCACCTCATCCTCCCCGACGTCGGCGTGCTCGGGCAGCGCCGGCTGCGCAACGCCCGCGTGCTCGTCGTCGGCGCCGGCGGCCTCGGCAGCCCGGTGCTGCTCTACCTCGCCGGGGCGGGCGTCGGCCCGATCGGTATCGTCGACGAGGACGTCGTCGACGCGTCCAACCTCCAGCGCCAGGTCGTCCACGGCACGGCCGCCGACGGCCGGGCCAAGGTCGAGTCGGCCCGCGACGCCGTCCTCGGCGTGAACCCCGACGTCGACGTCGTCCTGCACCCGGTCCGGCTCGACGCGACGACGGTGCTCGACGTGCTGCGCGGCTACGACGTCGTCGTCGACGGCACCGACAACTTCGCGACCCGCTACCTCGTCAACGACGCCTGCGCCCTGCTCGGCCTGCCGGAGGTCTGGGGGTCGATCTTCCGCTTCGACGGCCAGGTGAGCGTCTGGTGGGCGGGGCACGGGCCGACGTACCGGGACCTGCACCCCGCCCCGCCGCCGCCCGGCTCGGTGCCCGCGTGCGCCGAGGGCGGGGTGCTCGGCGTGCTCTGCGGTGCCGTCGGCTCGGTCATGGCGACGGAGGTCGTCAAGCTCGTCACCGGCGCGGGGGAGCCGCTCGTCGGCCGGGTGCTCGTCTACGACGCCCTGCGGATGGACTGGCGGACGGTCCGGGTGCGCCCCAACCCGGCGGTCGCGCCGATCACCGGGCTGGTCGACTACGAGGCGTTCTGCGGTGTGCCGCAGGCGGACCCGGCCGCGGACGGTGCAGGAGGGGAGGACGACGAGGTGTCCCCGGCCGCCCTCGCCGCCCTGCTCGCCGACGACGCCGTCCTGCTCGTCGACGTCCGCGAGCCGCACGAGCGGGAGATCGTCGCGATCCCCGGCTCGGTCCTCGTGCCGCTGGGCCGGTTCACCGGCGGCGACGCCCTCGCCGAGGTCGACGCCCTGGCCGCCGGCCGGCCGGTGGTCCTGCACTGCAGGTCCGGTGCCCGCTCGGCGCAGGCGCTCGGCGTCCTGCGCGACGCCGGCCGGGCCGACGCCCGCCACCTCGCGGGCGGGGTCCTCGCGTGGGTGCGCGACGTCGACCCGTCGCTGCCCGTCTACTGACCCCCGCCCCTCACCGTGCCGGCGGGAACGCCGTCCAGGCGAGGCGGCGCAGCGTCGTCGCGTCGTGCGTCGCGACCCCGCCGGAGGCCAGGGTGACGACGCGGCCGTCGACGACGTAGGTCCGCAGCGGCGCCTGCGTGGCGACCGGGTCGGCGACGACCTCCGTGCCGTCCGACAGGTCGAGCCGCGCCGGCCCGTCGGCGACCGGCCGGAGCACGGTCGCGGGCGAGAGGGTGCCCGCGCCGACCCGGACCGCGAGGACGCCCGCGTCGTGCGTCGTCGCGACGCGGCCCGCGGACGAGACGTCCTTCCACGACTCGAACGGCACGAGCGCGAGGCCGTCGACGAGGGCGAACGCGTGGGGGTCTCCCTCGACCGAGGACCATGCGTCGGGCAGCCGGACCTGCGCCACCCGGCGCGGGGCCTGCGGGCGGCGCACGTCGAACAGGGCCATCTGGACACCGGTCGTGCGGCCCTGCGCGTCGGCGTCCTGGCCGACGCCGAGGACGAGCCCGTCGCCCGCCGGGTGCAGGTACGCCGAGTAGCCGGGGATCTTCAGCTCGCCGACGAGGCGCGGGCGCGCCGGGTCGGACAGGTCCAGGGTGTAGAAGGGGTCGGTCTGCCGGAACGTCACGACGTAGCCGACGTCGCCGAGGAAGCGCACGGACCGGATCTCCTCGCCGCGGCCGAGCCCGCCGACCTGCCCGACGCGCACGAGCCGGTCGCCGTCCCGGCGCAGCGTCGTCACCTGGCTCACGGTGCCGTCCGTCGTCGCCGCGGCGGACGTCGTCGCGACGCGCAGCACGCCGTCGTGCTCGTCCATCGCGTACTGCGAGAACAGGTGCCCGGGCACCTCGCCGGAGGCGACCCAGCGCGGGGCCGCGTCGGCGCCGCCCGTGAACCGGTGCACCTGGGTCGTGCCGGTGCCCGTGCCGGTGCCGACGGCGTCCGGTGCCCCCTGCGGGACGCTCGGCGGCGACCAGGCGCTCGTCGAGACGTAGGTCGCGTCCGCCGTCGCGTACGTCGTCGCCCCGCTCGCGACGACGGCCGCGCTGTCCCACTGGGCGAGCCCGGCGCCGGCGAGGTCGACGGTCATCAGGGTGAGGGTGCCCAGGCCGCTGTCGGTGCGCGGGACGGCGACGTCGGAGCAGTCGACGAGCGGGCGGGGGTCCGCCGACCCGTTCCGGGACCGCGGCAGCCAGTCCGCCACCGCCGAACCGGCGACGAAGGCGCGGTTCGCCGCCGCGGC
>JBQGCR010000382.1:0-2148 GCA_052038585.1 Kineosporiaceae bacterium | reverse complement strand
TGTCGGTCGGCACGGCGGGGGCGCGCCTTGAACCGCCCGTCCCGGGGCGGACCGTGACCTTTGGCCTACCCATGAGTAAGGTCACTCCGGACGCCTGAGCCTGCCGGCTCGAGACCCGATCGAAGGAGTCGAGCGAGCGTGACCCTGCGCGAGTACGCCGTCCCCGCCCTCGTGCCCACGGACCCGGAGAAGAACCTCACGGACCTCGTCGTGCGCAACGCCGAGGAGGCCCCGCACGCCGTCGTCTTCAGCCGTCCGGTCGGCGGCCGCTGGCAGGACGTCACCGCACGGGAGTTCCTCGCCGAGGTGACGACGCTGGCCAAGGGACTCGTCGCCGCCGGCGTCGCGCCGGGCGACCGCGTCGCCCTCATGTCGAAGACGCGCTACGAGTGGACGCTCACCGACTTCGCGATCTGGTTCGCCGGCGCCGTCACCGTGCCGATCTACGAGACGTCGTCCGCCGAGCAGGTGCAGTGGATCCTGTCCGACTCCGGCGCGGTCGCCGTCGTCGTCGAGACCCCCGCGCACGCCGCGGTCGTCGCCGAGGTGCGCGACGGCCTCGCCGCGCTGCGCGACGTCTGGACGATCGACGCCGGCGCGCTCGAGGAGGTCGGGCTCGCCGGGGCGGGGGTCGACGACGACGAGCTGGCACGCCGGCGCCGCACGCTGCGCGGGGACTCGGTCGCCACGCTCATCTACACCTCCGGCACGACCGGGCGGCCCAAGGGCTGCGAGCTCACGCACTCGAACTTCGTCGACCTCGCGCAGAACGCGACGGAGGAGCTCGCCGACGTCGTCCGCGTCGAGGGCGCCTCGACGCTGCTCTTCCTGCCGCTCGCGCACGTCTTCGCCCGCTTCATCCAGGTGCTCTGCGTCGTCGCCCGGGCCCGGATGGGCCACAGCGCCGACGTGAAGAACCTGCTCGACGACCTCGCGGGCTTCCGGCCGACGTTCGTCCTCGCCGTCCCCCGGGTCTTCGAGAAGATCTACAACTCCTCCGAGGCCAAGGCCGAGGCCGGCGGCAAGGGCCGGATCTTCCGGCAGGCCGCCGCGACCGCCGTCGCGTACAGCCAGGCGCTCGACGCCGGCGGCCCGAGCCTGCTGCTGCGGGTCCGCCACGCCGTGCTCGACCGGCTCGTCTACGCCAAGCTGCGGGACGCGCTCGGCGGGCAGGTGTCCTACGCCGTCTCCGGCGGCGCCCCGCTCGGGCCGCGGCTCGGCCACTTCTTCCGGGGCGTCGGCGTCACCGTGCTCGAGGGCTGGGGCCTGACCGAGACGACGGCACCCGCCACGGTGAACACCCCCGACCACGTGAAGATCGGGACCGTCGGCCGGCCGCTGCCCGGCGTCGGGATCCGGGTGGGCGACGACGGCGAGCTCCTCGTCAAGGGCGTCAACGTGCTCCTCGGCTACTACAACAACGAGGCCGCGACCGCCGAGGCGCTGCGGGACGGCTGGTTCCGCACGGGTGACCTCGGCGAGATCGACGACGACGGCTTCGTCAGGATCACCGGGCGCAAGAAGGAGATCCTCGTGACGGCCGGGGGCAAGAACGTCGTCCCGAGCGTCCTGGAGGACCGGCTGCGGGCGCACCCGCTCGTCAGCCAGACGATCGTCGTCGGCGACCAGAAGCCCTACGTCGCCGCGCTGGTCACCCTCGACGCGGAGATGCTCCCGACGTGGCTGGCGAACAACGGCCACGGCGCGATGGACGTGGCCGCCGCGGCGAAGGACCCGGCGGTGCGCGCCGAGATCCAGACCGCGGTCGACGCCGCGAACAAGGCGGTGAGCAAGGCCGAGGGCATCCGCCGCTTCGAGATCCTCACGACGGACTTCACCGAGGCCGGCGGTCACCTCACGCCGAAGCTCAGCCTCAAGCGGCAGGTCGTCATGAAGGAGTTCGCGAACGAGGTCGAGGGCCTCTACGCGGGCTGAGCCCCGCACGCGGACCGCCCGGTCTGCCAGGCTGACCGCCGTGGGCGACGCACCGTGGACCGTGGAGCTCGCGCGGCGACCCGTGCTGGCCCGGCTCCTCGTCGTCGCCGGGTGCACCGCCCTCGAGGCGCTCCAGGAGGGGCCGGTCGCGGCGCTCGGACCGGCCGCCGTCCTCGCCGCCCTCGCCGTCGTCGCCTCGCTGCCGTGGAGCGG
>JBQGCR010000381.1:0-1577 GCA_052038585.1 Kineosporiaceae bacterium | reverse complement strand
GGACGGCCGCTGGCGGCACGTCGCCGAGCAGGCCCACCTCCTCGCGGCCGACGGCACGCTCGCCTCGACCGTCTTCGCGCGGATGAGCGCGCTCGCGGCCGCGACCGGCTCGGTGAACCTCGGGCAGGGGTTCCCCGACACCGACGGGCCCGCCGAGGTGCTCGAGGCCGCCGTCACCGCGATCCGCGGCGGGTACAACCAGTACCCGCCCGGGCGCGGCGTCCCCGAGCTGCGCCGGGCGGTCGCCGAGCACCAGCGCCGGTTCTACGGCCTCCCCGTCGACCCGGACACCGAGGTGCTCGTCACCGCCGGCGCGACGGAGGCGATCGCCGCCGCGCTGCTCGCGCTGTGCGGGCCGGGCGACGAGGTCGTCGTCCTCGAGCCGTACTTCGACTCGTACGCGGCGTGCATCGCCCTGGCCGGGGCCACGCGCCGGAGCGTCCCGCTGCGCTTCCCGGACCACCGCCTCGACACCGCGGCGCTCGCGGCGGCGTTCTCCGACCGCACCCGGGTCGTCCTGCTCAACACGCCGCACAACCCGACCGGCCGCGTGCTGACCCGCGAGGAGCTCGACGAGGTGGCCCGGCTGGCCCGCGAGCACGACGCCGTCGTCGTCTCCGACGAGGTCTACGAGCACCTCGTCTTCACCGGGGCGCGGCACGTGCCGGTCGCGACGCTGCCGGGCATGGCCGAGCGCACCCTGACGGTCTCCTCCGCGGGCAAGACCTTCTCCGTGACGGGCTGGAAGATCGGCTGGCTGCACGGACCGGCCGCGCTCGTCGACGCGGTGACGACGGTCAAGCAGTTCCTCACCTACGTCAACGGGGGGCCGTTCCAGCCCGCCGTCGCGACCGCTCTCGGGCTCCCGGACGCCGTCTACGCCGGGCTCGCGGCGCGGCTCGAGGCGGGCCGCGACCAGCTCGTCGCCGGGTTGCGCTCGGTCGGCTGGCCGGTGGCGGTCCCCGAGGGCGGCTACTTCGTCGTCGCGGACTGCGCCGCCCTCGGCTTCCCCGACGGCGCCGCGCTGTGCGAGGCCCTGCCGGGGCTCGCGGGCGTCGTCGGCATCCCCGTCGGGGTCTTCCACGACGAGGCCGCGGACGCCGGCAACCTCGTCCGGTTCGCCTACTGCAAGCAGCCGCACGTCCTCGCCGAGGCGGTCACCCGGCTGCGGGCCCTCGCCGGCTGACTCGCCCTCCACAGGCCGGATCGGGGCTCGTCCGTCCACAGGGCGGGCGTGACGGTCCCCCACGGGGCCCGCCGGCGGGACAGCATGCCCGGCATGGCCTCCTCCGCCGCGCTGCTCGCCCTCGTCGCCGTCGTGTCCGTCGCGGTGCTGCCCGCGGGCGGCGCCCCGCCCTCCTCGCCGGGCGCCGCGCCCCCGGCGACCCCCGCGCCGGCGGTCGTCCGTGCCGTCGAGCCCTCCACCGCCCCTGTGGTCGGGCGCCCCGCGCCGGCCGGGGACGGGTGGACGTCCCCGGTGCAGCCGGTCACCGTCGTCCGCCGCTTCGTCGTCGGCCCGCACCCCTGGTCCCCCGGCCACCGGGGTGTCGACCTCGCCGCACCTGCCGGGACGCCCG
>JBQGCR010000380.1:0-3751 GCA_052038585.1 Kineosporiaceae bacterium | reverse complement strand
GCGGTGGCGCGGGCGCGGGTCGAGCCACGCGCCGGTGACGTCGACGAGCGTGTTGACCGCGACGATCACGAGCGTCAGGGACAGCGCCGCCGCCTGGAGCATCGGCACGTCCCGCCAGAAGACCGCGTGGACGAGCGCGTGCCCGAGGCCCTGCCAGGCGAAGAGGCTCTCGACGACGACGACGCCCTCGACGAGCACGACGGCCTGGACGCCGACGTACGCGACGAGACCCGCTGCGGCGTTGCGGACGACGTGCCGGACGAGGACGGTCCGCTCGGCCAGCCCCTTGGTGCGCGCGAAGCGCACGTGGTCCGACGCCAGGACCGCGCCGACCGCCTCCCGGGTCACGCCGGCGAAGAGCCCCGACAGGCCGAGCCCGAGCGTCGTCGCGGGCAGCACGAGCGAGCCGGCGTCCCCGTGCCCCACCGCGGGCAGCAGCCCGAGCTGGACCGAGAGGACGACGACGAGGAGCAGCCCGAGCAGGAACGGCGGCAGCGCCCGGACGAGCGCCACCCACGCCGTCGTCAGCCGGTCGACCGGACCGCCGGGCCGGCGCGCCGCGAGCGCCCCGAGCCCCACGCCGACGACGAGGCCGACGGCGAGGGCCGCGCCCGCGAGCTGGAGGCTGCCGGTGAGGTAGGTCGCGAGCTCCTCCCGCACGGGGGCGCCGGTGACGAGGGACGTCCCGAGGTCGAGCCGGGCGAGGTCGCCGAGCCAGCTCACGAGCTGTCGCCAGGCGGGCCGGTCGAGGCCGAGCTCGGCGCGGACCGCCTCGGCGGCGCCGGCCGAGACCCGGTCGTAGCCGTAGCGGCCCGCGGCGATCCGGAAGGCCATGTCGCCGGGCAGCGTGCGCACGACGACGAAGCACAGCGTCGACACCGCGAGCGCGACGGCGACGCCCTGGGCGGCCCGCCGGCCGACGAGCCGGACGACGGACCCGGCCGTCACGGCGCCCACCGCAGGGTCGACATCCGCCACGACCGCTCCAGCGGGTCGAGCTCGAAGCCCTCGACCCGCTCCGACGTCGCGGCGCCCTGGGTGTACCAGGCGACGGGCACGAGCGGCAGCTCCTCCTGGAGCACCTGCGCCACCTCGGCGCGCCGGGCCGCCGCCGCGGCGTCGTCGTCCGCACCGTCCGCGAGGTCGTCGAGCGCCGCGGTGAGCCGGTCGTCGCGCCAGTTCATCGGCCCGAAGTCCGCACCGCCGTCGGCGAAGTCGGTGAGCATCGTCGCGAGCGGGTCCGGGACGAGGGCGAAGTTGCGGGCGTAGAGCGCCAGGTCGAGGGAGCCGTCCGCGTGGCCGGCCGAGATCTCGCTGGAGTTGCCGACCTGGACGTCGACGGCGACGCCGACCTCCCTCAGCGCGGCCTGGATCGCCGTGGCGAGGACCGGCAGCTCGGCCCGGTCGGGGTAGGTGCGCAGGGTGAGCGACAGCGGCCGGCCGTCGCGGGTCAGCACGCCGTCCGGCCCGGGGGCGAAGCCGGCCTGGCGCAGCAGGTCCCGGGCGCGCGCGGGGTCGTGCTCGAGCGGCGGGAGGTCCTCGCTGTGCCAGTCGGGCAGGGACGGCGGGAAGAGCTGGGTGGCGGCCATGTCCTCGTCGCGCAGCAGGGCCGCCGACATCGCCGTCCGGTCCAGCGCGGCGCTCAGGGCCAGCCGGACGCGCACGTCCCCGAGCACCGGGTGCCCGGCGTTCACCTTGAGCAGGATGCTGCGCGGCAGCGTGACCGTGTGCAGCGTGACGCCGTCGCGGCCCTCGACCCGCTGCCGGGCGACGGGGTCGAGGCCGAGGACGACGTCCGCCTGGGCGCTCGAGGCCATGAGCGAGCGGCTCTCCGCGCGGCCGACGGCCTGGTAGGCCACCTGCCGGACGGCGGGCGGCTCGCCGCGCCAGTCGGCGAAGGCCTCGACCTCGACGGTCGCCGGCGGCTCGAAGCGCGTGACCCGGTAGGGGCCGGTCCCGACGACGGTCGCCACGGTGCCGTCCGCGGCGTAGGCGGCGGGGGCGAGCACCTGGGCGCTGGTGTGGGCGAGCGCGGCCGCGAGCGGCTCGCAGGGCTCGGAGCGCGTGACGACGACGGCGTCGTCACCCGCCGCGGCGACCGACGCCACCGGCGCGGAGGCGAGCGGGACCGACGGGTCGTCGCGGACGGCCTCGAGGCTCGCGACGACGGCGGCGGGCGTCAGCGGCGTGCCGTCGTGGAAGGTGACGTCCGGCACGAGCCGGAACGTCCAGCGCAGGCCGTCCGGCGAGACGTCCCAGCCGCTCGCGAGCTCGGGGACGAGCGTGCCGTCGAGGTCGCTGTCGACGAGGGTCTCGGCGACCTCGAGCCGGGTGAAGAAGCCGTCGCCCTGGGCGGGCTCGAGGCTGTGCACCTCGAACTGCCCGACGAGGCGCAGCGGGCCGTCGCCCGCCGCGGCGGGGCGTCCCCCGCCCGAGTCCCCGCACGCCGCCAGGGCCGTGCAGGCGGCGAGCGACGCGGCGAGGACGGCGGGGCGGCGACGCGGGGACGGCGAGGGACGGGCACGGCGGCGAGGAGGCATGCCGCGACCCTAACGAGAACGCCTCTCGTTATCAAAGCCCGCCGAGCGTCAGGCGGGGTTGACCGGCTCGTCGGGGTCCACGGGCGGGTCGGCCGGGTCCGCGGGCGCGGTCGGGACGTCGTCGGGACCGTCGGGCTCGCCGTCCCCGCCGTGCGTGGCGGGGTCGACGGTCGTGTCGGACATGTTCGGCGCCTCGGCCGCAGGGGTCGTCATGGGACCACAAGTGACCGTTCGCGGACCGATTAACACACCGGGACGTTGGCGGGGAGCAGACCAAGGTCGCGACACGACGAGTTCACGGACGCGTGGCGACGGCGGAAACCTCGGGCGCGAACCCTCGGGGCATGGCAACCCTCACCGGGGCCCCGGCACCGGCCGTCGCGGGCCCGCCCGTCCCGCAGCCCGCGAGCAGCGGCACCGGGACGCGGCTGGTCCGGTTCGCCCTCGCCTCCGTCCGGCGCCGGCCCGAGCGCTTCGTCCTGTCCGCGCTGGGGATCGCCCTGGCCGTCATGGCGGTCGTCGTCGTGCGCACCATCGCCGCCGGGTACGCCTCGACCGGGTCGGGCAGCCTGGAGACGGTGCTGCGCGGCGACCCGCTGTGGGTCGTCGGCGCGGACGGGGTGCGGTACGACCCCGACGTCGCCGCGCTCCTGCCCCTCGGGCCGGTGCTCGACCTCGAGGTGCCGGACGGCTGGACCGCCCGGTCGACCGTCGCGGGAGCCTGGCAGGGCGTGGCGCTCTACGGCCGCGACGGCGCCCCTGCGGGGACCGCCGTCGTGGGATCGGCTGCGGCGCAACGGCTCGGCGTGGACGACGGGGCCCGGCTCGACGTCGGCGGGACGGCGCTGGACGTCCGGGTGGACGGCCCGTCGACGGTGGTCGAGGTGCCTCGTGCCGTGGCGGTCACGGTGCTCGGCGAGGACCGGGCGTGGTGGACCGTCGCCCCGTCCGCGGCCGACGCCGACCGGCGCGACCTCGGGCGACTGCTCACCGCGACGAGCGGTGTCGCCTCGACGTCGGACCCCGGGCGCACGCCGGACGGCGCGCCGCTCGTCTACGACACCGTCGGTGGCGGCACGAGCCTGGCCACCTTCCAGCAGGGCTACGCGGCACTCTTCGCCGGCCGGGTGACGAGCTCGACGCTCGGGCTCGTCTCGGTCGTCGGGCTCGTGCTCGGCTTCGTCATCGCCGTCTCGAGCTTCCTCGCCGCC
>JBQGCR010000379.1:0-1583 GCA_052038585.1 Kineosporiaceae bacterium | reverse complement strand
GACCTGGCCGACGACGGGGACGCGGTCGCCGTCGTCCTCGTCGTCTCCCCGCCGCGCCTCGTCGGGCCGCGGCGGATCGTCTGCCCGCTGACGACGACGGCGGCGGACTGGCCGTGGTGGGTCGAGGTGCCGGCCGGGTCGTCCGGGCTCGACACGGCGCACCGGGTGCGGTCCGAGCTCGTCCGGGCGCTGCCGGTCGCCACGGCCACCGCGCGGCTCGGCGGCGTCGACGACGCCGTGCTCGGGCAGGTGCGAGCCGTGCTCGCCCGGCTGCTCGCCGGCTAGCGCTCCACCCAGGTCGGCCCGTCCTGCGGGCCGTCGGGACGGTGCGGGAGCGAGGTCGCCGGGCCGACCGCCGCGACGACGGCGTCGATCCACGCCGCGGCCTCCGCCTCGCCGACGGACCGGCGCGCGACGACCACGGCGTCGACCGAGCGGGTGACCTCGACGTCGGGCGCGTGGCGGCGCAGCGCCGCCTGGAGCCGGTCGAGGTCGACGGCCGGCGACTCCACGGCGACGACGAACCGGCCGTGCGAGGTCGTGTCGCGGTCGGCACCGACACCCGTCGACGTCGTCCAGCGGTAGTCGAAGGCGACGACCGGACGGCCGCCCGCCGAGCCGCTCAGCGAGTTCGAGGCGCGGCGCCCCTCGCGGCCGGGCAGGACGTCGCCGAAGCGGTCCACGAGCGCGTCGTCGTCCGGCCGGTGCACCCACCCGCGGCCGGCGGCCAGCGCCGACAGGCCGGCCGTGCGCTGCCGCTGGTTGAGGTACCCCACGAGGATGATGACCGGCACCGCGACGAACCCGAGGGCGACGAGGAACGGGACGATGGCGAACAGCCCCATCCCGGGACCTGGCACGAACATGCGACCGACCCCCTGACGACGGATCGCCACCGTAGCGCCCGTCGACACCCTCACGGGGTCAGACGTCGTACTGCACCACCACGGGAGCGTGGTCGCTCCACCGTTCGGCGTAGGAGGCGGCCCGGTCGGTCTCCGCCTTGACCGCCCGGGCGGCGAGCCCGGCCGAGGCCACCTGGTAGTCGATGCGCCAGCCCGAGTCGAGGTCGAAGGCCTTGCCGCGCCAGGACCACCACGAGTACGGCCCCGGGCCCTCGCCGGCGAGCGCGCGCTGGACGTCGACGAACGCACCGTCGCCGAGCAGGTCGTCGAACCAGGCGCGCTCGGACGGCAGGAAGCCGGCCTTCTTGAGGTTGCCCTTCCAGTTCTTGAGGTCGGCCTCGCGGTGGGCGACGTTGTAGTCGCCGCAGACGACGACGTGGCGTCCGTCGGCGGCCAGCTCGCGCATCCTCGCCGCCGTCGCGGCGAGGAACGCCTCCTTCTCCACCTGGCGCGGCGTCGCGGTCTCGCCGGTGTGGACGTAGACCGAGACGGCGGTGAGCGTGCCGCCGTCGACGGGGACGTCGAGCTCGACCCATCGTCCCGTGCCGTCGAAGCCCGTGCCGCCGAACCCGTCGCCCGGCAGGCCGGTGCGGGTGGCGGTCGGCTCGCGGCGGGACGCGACGGCGACCCCGGCGCGGCCCTTCGTCGCCGCCTCCTCGTGGACGACGTGCCAGCCGT
>JBQGCR010000378.1:0-16455 GCA_052038585.1 Kineosporiaceae bacterium | reverse complement strand
GCGCTGCCGTCCGGGACGGCGACGGGCCCGGCGTCGGCGACGAGCAGGTCCGCGGGCCGCTCGACGCCGAGCAGGCGTGCCCGCTCCTCGCGCGCACCGGCCCGGACGAACGGCGCGAGCCTCCCGCGCGGCCCCAGCTCGGGACCGACGGACTGGGCGGTCGTCACGGCCGGGCCGAGGCCCGGGACGCGGTCGAGCGCCCGGGTGGCCGCCGTCGTCGACGCGTCGTCGGCGCCGGTGACGTACCGGACGACCGGCGCGTCAGCGGCCTGCGCCGTCGCCGGCACCTGCTCGACCGCGGTCCGCAGCGCCGCGCTGCCGGCGGCCTCGGTGAACATCGGCGGCGCGGCCGCGGCGGCGCCGACGAGCACGAAGGCCGCGCAGACGCCGAGGGCCCACGCCGCCGAGCGCCAGAGGCGTCCGGGGGCGCGGGCCCACAGCGGGTCACGCACGGTCAGACGACGTCGCGCACCTCGGCGAAGTGGCACGCGACCGGATGGCCGCCGCCGCGGTCGACGAGCGCGGGCTCCTCGGTCGCGCAGATGTCCTGCGCCTTCCAGCAGCGCGTCCGGAACCGGCAGCCCGAGGGCGGGTTGACCGGGCTCGGGACGTCACCGGTGAGCATGATGCGCTCCCGGCCGCGCTCCTTCGACGGGTCCGCCACGGGGGCCGCGGAGAGCAGCGCCTGGGTGTACGGGTGCATCGGCCGGTCGTAGACGCCGTCACGGGGCCCGGTCTCGACGACCTTGCCGAGGTACATGACGGCGACCCGGTCCGAGATGTGCCGCACGACCGACAGGTCGTGCGCGATGAACATGTACGCCAGGCCGAGGCGGTCCTGGAGGTCGTCGAGGAGGTTGACGACGCCCGCCTGGACGGACACGTCGAGCGCCGAGACCGGCTCGTCGAGCACGAGCATCTTCGGCTCGAGCGCGAGGGCCCGGGCGATGCCGATGCGCTGGCGCTGGCCGCCGGAGAACTCGTGCGGGTACCGGTTGCCGTGCTCGGGGTTGAGCCCGACGAGCCGGAGCAGCTCGCCGACCTTCGCCATGCCCTGCGCGTCGCTCTCCCACAGGTCGTGGATCTTGTACGGCTCCGCGACGATGTCGTTGACCGGCATCTTCGGGTTGAGCGAGGCGTACGGGTCCTGGAAGACGATCTGCAGGTCGCGCCGGACGGCCCGCATCCCCTTGGGGTCCAGGCTCGTCAGCTCCTTGCCCTCGAAGAGGACGGAGCCCGACGTCGGCGTGTGGAGCTGGAGGATCGCCCGCCCCGTCGTCGACTTGCCGCAGCCGGACTCGCCGACGACGCCGAGCGTCTCCCCCGCGTCGAGGTCGAAGCTCACGCCGCTGACGGCCTGCACGTGCCCGACGGTGCGCCGGAACAGGCCGCCGCCCTTGATCGGGAAGTGCATGACGAGGTCGCGCACCGAGAGCAGGTGGTCGCGCGAGGCGTCGGCCCCGGCCGCCTGCGGCCGGGTGTCGGGCGACGGCGTCCCGCTCGTCGTGTCGGTCGTGCCGGTCACGGGGTCACCACCTCGGGACGGAAGAACGCGGTCGCGTCCGGGCTGTCGGCGAGCCGGCCCCAGTAGTGGCAGGCGGCCGAGTGGTCGTGCTGGTCGGTCGTCTGCAGCGCGGGCTCGTCCGCCTCGCAGTCGGCCTGCCGCAGCGGGCACCGCGGGGAGAACGGGCAGCCCGCCGGCAGGTTGATCAGCGACGGCGGGGCGCCCGGGATCGGGCGCAGCCGCTTGCCGGCCTGGTCCAGCGCGGGGACGGAGCCGAGCAGGCCCGCGGTGTAGGGCATGCGCGGGTGCTTGAACACCTGCTCGGTCGTCCCGAGCTCGACGGGACGGCCGGCGTACATGACGAGCACGCGGTTGGCCATCCCGGCGACGACGCCGAGGTCGTGGGTGATGAGCACGATCGCGGCGTTGACGGCGTCCTTGACCTCCATGAGCTTGTCGAGGATCTGCGCCTGGACGGTGACGTCGAGGGCTGTCGTCGGCTCGTCGGCGATGATGATGTCCGGCGTGTTGATGACCGCCATGGCGATCATGACGCGCTGGCGCATGCCGCCGGAGAACTCGTGCGGGTAGTTGCCGAGCCGCTCCTTGGGCCGCGGGATCCCGACGAGGTCGAGCATCTCCGCCGCCCGGGCGCGGGCCATCTTCATCGAGACGGCCTCGTGCGAGCGCATCGCCTCGGCGAGCTGGTCGCCGATCGTGTACACGGGGTTGAGCGCCGTCATGGGGTCCTGGAAGATCATCGCGATCCGCCGGCCCCGCAGGGAGCGCTGCTCCTTGGCCGACATCTTCAGGACGTCCTTGCCCTCGAGCAGGATCTGACCCCGCACGTGGGCCGTCTTCGGCAGGAGCCCGAGGACGGCGAGCGACGAGACGGACTTGCCGGAGCCGGACTCGCCGACGATGCCGAGCACCTCGCGCTCGGCGAGCGAGTAGGACACCCCGCGGACGGCGTTGACGACGCCGTCCTCGGTCGGGAACTGGACGGTGAGGTCCTTGACCTCCAGGAGCGGGACGCCGGCCGCGCGCTCGCGGCGCGGTGCGGCGCTCGGTGCGGCGCTCGCGCCGCTCGAGGTGGGCTGGGTCATCAGGCACGCACCCTTGTCTGCTTCGGGTCGAACGCGTCTCGCAGGCCGTCGCCGATGAAGTTCACCGACAGCGCGATCGCGATGATGAACAGGCCGGGCCACCAGAACAGCCAGGGGCGGGTCGCGAAGGCCCCCTGGTAGTCGCTGATCATGCGCCCGAGCGAGGTGTCCGGCGCCTGGACGCCGAAGTTGAGGTAGCTGAGCGCCGCCTCGAGGAGGATCGCCGCCGACACCGCCAGCGTCGCGCTGACGATGATCGTGCCGACGACGTTCGGCAGGATGTGGCGGAAGATGATCCGCCGGCTGGAGGCGCCGAGCGCGCGGGCCGCCTCGACGAACTCCTTCTCGCGCAGCGAGAGGAACTCGCCGCGCACGAGCCGGGCGAGGCTCGTCCACGTGAGCAGGCCGAGGAACAGCGCGAGCGGCACCGCCCCGAGCCCGCCGACCCGGCGGCCGATGACCGCCGCGAGCAGCAGCAGCGGGATGGAGATCATGAGGTCGGTGAGCCGCATGAGCAGGCTCTCGACCCACCCGCGGAAGAAGCCGGCGGCGGCGCCGATGACGACGCCCATGATCGTCGCGACGATGCCGACGACGAAGGCCATGATGAGCGACCGCTGCGCGCCGCGCATCGTCACCGCGAAGTAGTCCCGGCCGACGTCGTCCTGGCCGAAGGGGTGCTGTCCGACGGCCATGCCGTCGCCGTCGACGAACGAGGGCATGACGTCGAGCGTCATCCGCCCGGCGTTCTGCACCGTACCCGTCGTCGCGTACGACTGGCCCCACCAGCCGGGGATGCCGGCGATGCCGATCGAGGAGAAGGCGAGCACGACGACGAAGGCGAGCACGACGAGCGCCGACATGGCGCCGCGGTGCCGGAAGAAGCGGCGGGTGACGAGCTGGCGCTGGGTCATCGCCTTGACGGTGAACTCGCGCTCGACGCCGCCCGGCCCGCCGGGGGCGGAGCCGCCGGCGGCTGAGGTGACCGTGGAGGCCGCGCCGGTCCCGCCGTCGCCGGCGAGGACCGCGGGCGATCCGGGTTCGAGGTTCGACATGGAGGGGTCCTCTCTCGCGCCGCCGTCAGGCGAGGCGGATCCGCGGGTCGAGGTAGGCGTACAGGACGTCGGCGATGAGGTTGAACAGGAAGATCGCCGCCGCCGTGACGATGTAGAACGCCATGACGGGGTTCGGGTCGACCTGGCCGAGGCCGCGGACGAAGAGGTAGCCCATGCCGCGCCAGGCGAAGACGGTCTCGGTGATGACCGCGCCGCCGAGGACGGCGCCGAAGTCGAAGGCCATGAGCGTCGTCACCGGGATGAGGGCGTTGCGGAACGCGTGCCGCATGACGACGGTCCGCTCCGTGAGGCCCTTGGACCGGGCGGTGCGCACGTAGTCCTGGTTCAGGGTCTCGAGCATCGACGCGCGCGAGTACCGGGAGTACGTCGCGAAGGAGATGAGCATGATGGCCAGCGTCGGCAGGATGAGGTGGCCGCCGACGTCGAGCAGCTCCTCCCAGAACGTCCCGGTGAAGTTCGGGGTGTTCGAGCCGGTGGTCGCGACGACGATGCCGCGCACCCGCCGGCTGTAGTCCGGGTAGGCCCGCATCAGGACGTCGACGCACATCGTCAGCCCGACGAGCGCGGCGGTGATCATCGAGGCCCGGATCGCCTGGCCCTTGTCGAGGCCGCCGAGGAGGAAGCCGATGACCGCGGCGACGAGCAGGCCGAGCAGGAGCAGCCCGAAGATCGTGCCCCACGTCGCCCAGGTCCGGCTCTCCAGGACCGGGATGACGAAGAACTGCGAGACGATCCCGACGCCGGCGGTGGCCAGGGCCGCGTAGAGCACGTTGCGCCGGTTCAGACCGGAGACGAGCACGGTGACGCCGACGGCGATGCCGATCGCCAGCAGCGAGATGAGGCCCGGGCCGAGCGCGGGGCGCAGGAACCACTCCGTCGCGTCGAGGAAGACCAGCAGCGCGAGCGAGGCGACGAAGGCGCCGCCGCGGACGATCCACTTGCGCCGGGACGGGCCGCCGACGATGGCGCCCCAGACGAGCGCGCTGAGCAGGGACAGGACCACCGCCGCGGTGAGCGAGACGCTCGGGTCCCGCAGCCACCTGTTGAGCCCGATCGCCATGTACTGCTTCAGCAGCACCGCGACCCAGAAGATCGGCAGCGAGAAGAAGAGGAACGCCGAGAAGGTGATCGTGTAGTCGAAGCCCGTGTACTGGCGCAGGGCCGAGACGATGCCGATCGAGATGCCGATGATGATCGCGAGCACCGTGGCGATGATGACCAGGCGCAGCGTCGACGACATGGCGTTCGACAGCAGGGCGGTGACGTCCTGCCCCTCGCGGTTCTGCCCGAGGTCGCACGGCTGGCCGGGGACGACGCACCCGGTGACGCCGCGCAGCCACGAGAGGTAGCGCTGGGGCACCGGCTGGTCGAGGTTGAGCCGGTCGACGCGGGCCGCGATGAGCCGGTCCCGGCTCGGCGAGTTGTTCGTCCGCAGGTCGGCCAGCGGGTCTCCCGCGTTGGCGACGAGGACGAACATGAGGAACGTGCTGACGAACAGGATCAGGAACGAGACCGCGAGTCTCCGGATCACGAAGACAGCCACGGCGCCACCTCCAGGCACAGGCGTGCGGAACTGGGACAGGCTACGACACGCCACGGGGTAGGTCGTCCCGGGTCGCCGCAGCGGAGGACACGCTGCGCCCGGGGCCCGTGTCTGGGCCCCGCACGCAGCGACGCCAGGTGGCAGCCGGTCCGGCCGCCACCTGGCGTCGCTCAGGGCGTTACTGCGTCAGGCTCCAGTTGTACGCGTTCCAGGACAGGTCGGCCTGGGTCGCGTTGTACTCGACGCCCTCGGCGTCCGGGCTCGTCGCGACGAGGCCCGGGAAGGCGAAGAGCGGCACCGTGACGAGGTCCTCCCAGAGCTTCTGGTCGGCCTGCAGCAGCAGCTGGTTCTGCGCGTCGGGGTCGGTCTCCTGCGCGAGGTCGGTGAAGATCTTGTCGACCTCGGGGTTGGTGTACTTGCCGAAGTTGCTCTCACCCGTGGTCGTGTAGATGCCGTTCGACCCGGTCACGAGCGGCGAGCCGGCCCAGGCGAACATCGCGACGTCGAAGTTGCCCTGCGGGAGGGCGGCCTCGAAGAAGTCGTTCGTCCCGGCGTCGACGACCTTGAACCCGGCCTGGTTGCACGAGGCCTGGAGCAGCGCGACGGTGTCGGCGCGGCGCTTGTTCAGGTTCTCCGGGTCCTTGCGCCAGCCGACGCGGACCTCCATGCCGGTCTTGCCCGCGGCCTCGACGAGCGCCTTGGCGCCCGGGATGTCGGTGGCCTGGTACTCGTCGCCGGCCTGGCCCTTGAACTCGCTGTAGCGCTCCTCGAACGGGAAGGCGAAGCGGGACTCGAGGATCTCGGCGTTCTCGTTCGTCGGCTTGACGAGGTTGTCGACGATCTGCTGGCGCGGCATGCACTTCGTGAACGCCTCGCGGAGGTTGCGGTCCGCGAACTCGCCCTTGAAGTTGAAGTCGAAGTGCTCGAACGTGTACTGGTCCGCGGTCTCGTACCGCACCGCGTCGCCCGCCGCCTTGAGCTGGTTGACCAGCTCGACCTGCGGCTGCGGGTCCATCGCGTTGATCTCGCCGTTCTGCAGCGCCTGGGCCTGGGCGTCACCCGGGATGTAGCGCAGGACGACCGTCTTGGCCTTGGGCGCCGTGCCCCACCACTCCGGGTTGGCCGTGAGGGTCAGCGACTGCTGCGCCTGCCACGCGGTGATCGCGTAGGGGCCGGACGACGGCATGATGTCGGTCTTGACCTCACCGGGGTTGAGGTTCCAGCCGGTGTTGTAGAACTCGATCGCCGGCTTGAGGGCCGCGTCGGTCGGCGCGTCGGCCGCGGCGATGAGGTCCGCGACGCCGCTCTGCTGCTCGACGATGTGCGCCGGGAGCATGCCGCTGCCGTAGAGGGCGGACCAGTCGGCGAACGGGGTGTCGTAGACGACGGTGAACTCCTTGTCACCGTCGGCGCACTGCGGCTTCTGCTGGTCCTCGTAGCCGGCGGAGGACGCGGTCGAGAAGCCGCCCTCACCGGTCACGCCGCTGTTCGCGAGCCACGCGAGGACGGCGTCGTCGCAGTCGATCGCCTCGCCGTCGGACCACGTGGCGTCCTCGTTGAACGTGTACTTCACGGTCAGCGGGCTGTCCGAGGTCTTCTCGTACGTGCCGAACTCGGTGTCGGGGGCGATGGTGCCGTCGGGGGCGAAGTACCAGAAGCCGCGCAGCACCTGGTTGAGCACCACCGCGTTGGCCGAGGAGTTGCCGTCGGCGGTGTTCCCGTTGTAGGCGCCGAACTCCTGCTCGTAGCCCCACGTGAAGGTGATGTCCTGCGTGGAGGCGGTGTCGGTCGGTGCCGACTCGGTCCCGCTGTCCTCGGCCGCACAGCCGGCCAGGACGAGCGCGGAACCGGTCAGCACCGCGAGCGCCTTGGCGCTCTTGCGCTTCGTGCTCAAGCTGGGGTCCTCCCTCAGAGAGTGCAAAGGGCTGCGGCGGGCGGGTCACCCGGAAACCCGGCGCTCGCTGATCGCGCGAGGACGCCGGACCGCCCCTTGCGACGGTCGCAGACAATAAATCTTCCCGAAGCCCCCGGATGCAAGCCGCACGGCCCTGCGTTACCGAGATGCAACCCAGGAGTTGCCTCAGCGGTACGGAGACCCTGGGGTTTATGCCCGTTTCCGTCACGGTTCGCCACGCTCCGTGCACCAAGACCTTCGTCGCCTTCCGGGACCCTTCGCCGACCGGCGGCCGCGGCCGGCCGGTGTGCGGGAGGATCACGCCATGGCCTCGTCCTCGCCACTGGCGCCCGCCCCGACCACCCGCTCCGCGCTCGCCCTCGCCGGCCTGCTCACCGGCGCGGGGACGGTGCACCTCGTCCGCCCGCAGGTGTTCGAACCCCTCGTCCCGCCCCGGCTCGGCGCGGCCCGCCCGTGGGTCCTGTGGTCCGGCGTCGCCGAGATCGCCTGCGGCCTCGGGCTGCTCCACCCGCGCACCCGGCCCGCGGCGGCCCGGGCGTCGGCCGCCCTCTTCGTCGCCGTCTTCCCCGGCAACGTCCAGATGGCCGTCGACGCCGTCCGCTCCCCCCGCGCCTCGACCACCTGGAAGGCCGTCGCCCTCGGGCGCCTGCCCCTCCAGGTCCCCCTCGTCCGCTGGGCCCGGAGCCTCGCCCGCCCCTGAGCGGTCACGGCAGCCGGCGCGCGGCGCGGGTCGCCTCGTCGGCGGGGAACATGAGCTCGACCCGCAACGAGCGCAGCGTGATGCTGTGCGGCGTCCCGAAGGTCGTGAACATCGACAGGAACGCGAGCTCGCCGACCGCGGTGGCGTACCGCGTCACGAGCGTCGGCGGGAAGCGCACCGGCGCCTCGTCGCGGGGCGCCAGCGCCGACAGCCGCTCCAGCCGCGGGCGCAGCGCGGGCTCCGTCACCGCCTCGGCCCGCAGCTGCGGCAGGAGCGAGCGGGCCACCTCGGGCAGGTTCACGACGGCCGCCCCGAGCGCGCCGGCGGCCAGGTCGAGCAGGTTGACGGCGGGCGCGCCGCCCCGGGCGTCCGGGCCGGGGAGGTCGACGGGACAGCCCGCGACGTCGAGCAGCCACGCGGCACCGGCGTTCGCCGCGACGACGTCCCACGCGGTGTCGAGGACGAGCGCCGGCCACGGCTCGTGCGCGCGCAGCAGCGTCGCCACCGCGCGACGGGCCTCGCCGAGCGGCTCGGTGTCCAGCGGGCTGTCGTCGTACGCCGGCGCGTGACCGGCGGCCAGGAGCGCCTCGTTGCGGACGACGAGCGGCACGTCGAGCGCGTCGAGCCAGCGCAGGAGCAGGTCGCGGCTCGGCCGGGACCGGCCCACCTCGACGAACGACAGGTGCCGCTGGCTGATCCCGAGCTCGAGCGAGAGGTCCCACTGGCTGAGCCGGCGCCGCGCCCGGGCCTGCCGCAGGACGTCGGTGAGGACGGCGTGCTCCACGCCCGCATGCAACCCCGGGACGAGGGCGCGGGACAACTACCTCGCACGTCGTTGAGGCGACGACCACGGCGGGGACACGATCACGTCATGACCCTCACGCAGACCGTCGCCGCCCTGTGCCTGACCGCCGCCGTCGCCGTCGTCGTCGCGGTCGCCGCCCGCCGTCCGGACGCCCCGCCGGTGCGCCGGCTCGCCCCGGCGGTGCTCGTGCTCTTCGTCGGCTGGACCGCGTACGCGGTCGCCGACGGCGGACCGCTCGGCTTCTGGCCGGTCCACGCCTCGACCCCCTGGGGCGTCCAGGTGTGGGCGGACCTGCTCGTCGCGCTCGCCGTCGGCTGGACGGCCGTCCGGCCCCGCCTGGCCGCCGCCGGCCTGTCCCCCTGGCCCTGGGCGGTGCTCCTGCTCGCGACCGGGTCGATCGGCCTGCTCGCCGCCCTCGTCACGCTGCACGCCGTCGAGGCGCGCACGGCCCGTCAGACGTTGAAGCGGAACTCCACGACGTCGCCGTCGGCCATGACGTAGTCCTTGCCCTCGATCCGGACCTTGCCGCGGGCCTTGGCCTCGGCCATGGACCCCGCGGCGACGAGGTCGTCGAAGCCGACCACCTCGGCCTTGATGAAGCCGCGCTGGAAGTCGGTGTGGATGACCCCGGCGGCCTGCGGGGCGGTCCAGCCCTGCCGGATCGTCCAGGCGCGCGACTCCTTCGGCCCGGCCGTGAGGTACGTCTGCTGGCCGAGGGTGTGGAAGGCGATCCGGGCGAGCTGGTCCAGGCCGCTCTCGGTCTGGCCGACGGAGGCGAGCAGCTCGGCGGCCTCGTCGGCCTCCAGCTCGACGAGCTCGCTCTCGAGCTTGGCGTCGAGGAAGATCGCGTCGGCGGGCGCGACGAGCGCGCGCAGCCGCTCGTGCATCCCGGTGTCCGAGAGCCCGGCCTCGTCGACGTTGAAGACGTAGATGAACGGCTTGGACGTCATGAGCGACAGCTCGCGCAGGTCGGCGAGGTCGATGCCGGCCTTCGCGGCGCCGGCGTGCAGCGTCGTCCCCGTCTCGAGCAGGGCCTGGGCGGCGACGGCGGCGTCGAGGAGGGCCTTGTCGGCCTTCTTCCCCTTGACCTCCTTCTCCAGCCGCGGGACGGCCTTCTCCAGCGTCTGGAGGTCGGCGAGGATGAGCTCGGTGTGGATGACCTCGATGTCGTCCTTCGGGTCGACCCGGCCGGAGACGTGGACGACGTCGTCGTCGGCGAACGCGCGCACGACCTGGCAGATCGCGTCGGCCTCGCGGATGTTCGCGAGGAACTTGTTGCCCAGCCCCTCGCCCTCGCTCGCGCCCTTGACGATGCCGGCGATGTCGACGAACGACACGGTCGCGGGCAGGACGCGCTCGCTGGAGAAGATCCTCGCGAGGACGTCGAGGCGCGGGTCCGGCAGCGGGACGACGCCGACGTTCGGCTCGATCGTCGCGAACGGGTAGTTCGCCGCGAGGACGTTCGCCTTCGTCAGGGCGTTGAAGAGGGTGGACTTGCCGACGTTGGGCAGGCCGACGATCCCGATGGTGAGTGCCACGAGGACAGGAGTCTACGCGGGGCTCAGCCCTCCCCCGGACTCACCGCGGCCCGGACGTCGGTGTGGACGAAGTCGTCGCCCTTGAAGAGGAGCGGCTCCCCCGTCACCCGGGCGAGGGCGTAGGAGAAGCAGTCCCCGAAGTTCAGCCTCGCCGGGTGCCCGCTGCCGCGGCCGTAGTCCCGGTATGCCTCGCGAGCGACGCGCGCCTGGTCTGCGGTGACGCTCTCGAGGCGCACGTCGAAGAGGTCCAGCAGATCGTCGAGGCGGCGGCTGAGAACGGGGTGTCTGGCCCCGTCGACGACCACCGCGGCCTCCAGATAGGAAGCTGCCGACATCCGGGACGTTGCGGCGTCCGCCAGGGCCTGCAGGAAGCGACGCGCTTCCGGCTCGCCCTTCACAACGGCCACGACGGCCGACGAGTCGACGATCACTTCGGGAGCCCCGTCTCCTCGTCGTACAGGTAGTCGCCCATGTTCGTGCTGGTGACCGGGCCCGTCCACAGCGAAGCCGTCTCCTCGGAGATCCGCATCGCCTCATCGAGGATCCGCTCCCGGCGCTGCTCGGCCTTCCACCGGTCCAGCCGCTCCTGCAGGGCCGTCTCGACCGCGCTCGTCATCGTCTCCCCCGTGAGGTCGGCGAGCTCGCGGGCCAGCGCCTCGACCTCGGGCTTCTTGATGTTGATGGCCACAGGACGAGTGTCTACCCGGCGTGTCTACCCTGTCTACCCGCCCGCTTGTCGGTGGTGCCTGGCACGGTGTCCTCATGACGATCTGGACCCTCGCCGCCCTCGTCCTCGGGGCCGTCCTCGGCGCGGCGGTGACCTGGGTGCTGGCTCGCGCGAGCGCCACGGCGCGGGCAGCAGCGGTGACCGCCGAGCGCGACGTCCTGCGCGCCCGCGTGACGGCCCTCGAGACCGAGGCGGAGGACGACCGCGAGCTCGAGGCGTCCCTCGCCCCGCTGACGAGCAGCCTCGCGCGGATGGAGCGCCAGGTCGCCACGCTGGAGCGGGACCGCGTGGAGCAGTACGCGCGCCTGACCGAGCAGCTCACCGCCGTCGCGGCGGGCGGCGAGGCGCTGCGGGCGCAGACCGCCTCCCTCGCGGGCGCGCTGCGCTCGCCGACGGCGCGCGGCGCCTGGGGCGAGGTGCAGCTGCGCCGGGTCGTCGAGCACGCGGGGATGCTCGCGCGGGTCGACTTCGACACCCAGGTCACGGGGACGACGGCGGACGGCGCGGCGGTGCGGCCGGACGTCGTCGTCCACCTGCCCGGCGGCAAGCACGTCGTCGTCGACGCCAAGGCCCCGCTGGCGGCCTTCCTCGAGGCGAGCGAGCACGCCGACGACGCCGGCCGCCAGGCCGCCGCGGCGACCGCCCACGCCCGCGCGCTGCGCGGGCACGTCGACGCCCTGGCGGCGAAGGAGTACTGGACGGCGTTCGACCCCTCCCCGGAGATCGTCGTCTGCTTCGTGCCGGGCGAGGCGTTCCTCGCCGCGGCGTGCTCGGCCGACCCGGCCCTGCTCGAGCACGCCATGAGCCGCCGGGTGGTCCTCGCGACGCCGACGACGCTCCTCGCGCTGCTGCGCACCGTGGCCCTGACCTGGCAGTCCGAGGCCCTGACCGGCAGCGCGAAGGAGCTCTTCGCCCTGGGCCGCGAGCTGCACGGCCGGCTCGGCGCGCTCGGCGGGGTGACGTCGAAGCTCGGCCGGTCCCTGCACCGGGCCGTGGAGGACTACAACGCGGTCGTCGGGACCCTCGAGCGGCGGGTGCTCGTGAGCGCCCGGCGGATGCGCGACCTCGAGGTCACCGACCTCGACCTCCCCGCGCCGGAGCCGCTGGAGTCGACGCCGCGGCCGCTCACGGCGGCCGAGCTCATCGCGGCCGAGCAGGAGGAGGTCCTGCCGCCGGTGCACCGGCCGTGGCTCGAGACCGGCTGAGCGGGCGGGAGGTCAGTGGGCGCCGAAGAGCCGGACCGCGTCGACGACGACGCCGACGGCGGTCCGCTCGACCGGCGTCGGGTCCCCCAGGGCCCGCAGCACCTCGTCCGCGTGCACCTCGTGGAGCGGCCGGCCGCCGGCGAGCGCGCGGACGTGCTCCCACACCCGCACCGTCGCCGCGCGCAGCACCGCGTGGGCCGTCCCGGGGTGCGCCTCGGCGACGGCCGGGACGAGCCAGTCGACGTCGAGCGTCCCGGTCGGCGGCGCGAAGACCCGCTCGCCGCAGGCGTAGTCGCCGCCCGGGGTCAGGGGCGCCCCCGCGCTGCCGCCGAGCGCGCCGGTCGCCACGAGGGTGCCGCCGTCCGGCTCAGGCGTGCGCGGCGGCCCGGGCCGCCTTGAGGTCGCGGCGCAGCTCCTTGGGCAGCGAGAAGAGCAGGTCCTCCTCGGCCGTGACGACCTCCTCGACGTCGCCGTAGCCGCGCTCGGCGAGGTAGGCGATGACGTCCTGCACGAGGATCTCCGGCACGGAGGCGCCCGACGTCACCCCGACCGTCGTCACGCCGTCGAGCCACCGCTCGTCGATCTCGGCCGCCTTGTCGACGCGGTAGGCGGCCGCGGCGCCGTTCTCCTTCGCGACCTCGACGAGGCGCACCGAGTTCGAGGAGTTCGACGAGCCGACGACGACGACGAGGTCGCTCTCCGCCGCGATCTTCTTCACCGCCACCTGGCGGTTCTGCGTCGCGTAGCAGATGTCGTCGCTCGGCGGGTCCTGCATCGCCGGGAAGCGCTCGCGCAGCCGCCGCACGGTCTCCATCGTCTCGTCGACCGACAGCGTCGTCTGGGAGAGCCAGACGACCCGCTGCGGGTCGCGGACGACGACGGAGTCCACGTCGTCCGGGGAGTTGACCACCTGGATGTGCCGCGGCGCCTCGCCGGCGGTCCCCTCGACCTCCTCGTGGCCGGCGTGGCCGACGAGGAGGATGTCGTAGTCGTCGGAGGCGAAGCGGACGGCCTCCTTGTGGACCTTGGTGACGAGCGGGCACGTCGCGTCGATGGTGCGCAGCTGCCGCCGCGCCGCCTGCTCGTGCACCGCCGGGGCGACGCCGTGCGCGGAGAAGATGACGAGCGCGCCCTCGGGCACCTCGTCGGTCTCGTCGACGAAGACGGCGCCGCGGGCCTCGAGGGTCTCGACGACGTGCTTGTTGTGCACGATCTGCTTGCGCACGTACACCGGCGCGCCGTGCAGCTCGAGCGCCTTCTCGACCGCCACGACGGCGCGGTCGACCCCGGCGCAGTAGCCGCGCGGGGCCGCGAGGAGGACCCGCTTGGCGGGCTGGGAGGCAGGGCCGGGACCGGTGGACGTCACGCTCCCATCGTAGGTCGCTACGGTGAGGCGGTGCCCGCCGAGCCCGATCGCCCGCCCGCGCCGGTCCCGGCGACGGCGGGCGAGACGACGCCCGAGCGCCCGTGGCCGCTGCGCCTGCTCAGCCTGAAGATGAGCGACTACGTCGCCAGGGCGCCCGCGGTGTGGGTCGAGGGCCAGGTGGTGCAGCTCACCCGCCGGCCGGGGATGTCGACGTGCTTCCTCACCCTGCGCGACACCGACGTCGACATGTCGTTCTCGGTGACGGTGAGCGGCCGGATGCTCGACGCGATGCCCGTGCCGCTGGCGGACGGAGCCCGCGTCGTCGTCCACGCCAAGCCCGAGCTCAGCACCAAGCGCGGCAGCCTCCAGCTCGCCGCCGGCGACATCCGCCCGGTCGGCGTCGGCGAGCTCCTCGCCCGCCTGGAGCACCTGCGCCGCCTGCTCGCCTCCGAGGGTCTCTTCGACGCGCGCCGCAAGAAGGCGCTGCCCTTCCTGCCGCGGGTCGTCGGGCTCGTGTGCGGCCGGGCGAGCGCGGCGGAGCGCGACGTCGTCGAGAACGCCCGGCGGCGCTGGCCGACGGTGCGCTTCGACGTGCGGCAGGTCGCCGTCCAGGGACCGCGCGCGGTCGAGGAGGTGACGCTCGCGATCCAGGCGCTCGACCGCGAGGGCGAGGTCGACGTCATCGTCGTCGCCCGCGGCGGCGGCTCGCTGGAGGACCTGCTCGCGTTCAGCAACGAGACGCTGGTGCGTGCCGCCGCGGCCGCCCGCACGCCGCTCGTCAGCGCGATCGGCCACGAGAGCGACACCCCGCTGCTCGACCTCGTCGCCGACTACCGGGCGAGCACCCCGACGGACGCCGCCAAGCGTGTCGTCCCCGACGTCGCCGCCGAGCTCGCCGGGATCGCGCACGCCCGGGACCGCGCGACCGCCGCGCTCACGGCGCGGCTGCGCCGCGAGGAGCACCAGGTGGCGATGCTCCGCGAGCGCCCGGCGCTGGCCGACCCCTACGGCCTTCTCGACGTGCGGACGGCCGAGGTCGACGAGGCCCGCGGGCGCGCGAGCCGGGTGCTGCGGCACCGGCTCGACCGCGCCGAGGACGACGTCGCGCACCTGCTGCGCAGCGTCCGGTCGCTGTCGCCGCTGCGGACGCTCCAGCGCGGGTACGCGGTGGTGCAGACGGCGTCCGGCGACGTCGTCCGCTCCCCCGCCGACGTCGCCGCCGGCGCGCGGCTACGGCTGCGGCTGGCGGGCGGCGACCTCGCCGCGACCGCCGACGGCGGGACCGCGGGCACGACCACGACGACCACGACGACGACGGCGGCGAGCCCGGCGACGAGCACGAGCACGGAAGGGGACGACGGTGGCTGGACGACGGGCTGGTGAGCCGGTGGAGCCGGTGGACGACGAGCTGGACGACGAGCACGACGAGGGGTTGGTCGACGCCGACGAGCTGGTCGACCTCGACGACCTCCCCGAGGACGTCGCGGCCCTCGTCTACGAGCAGGCCCGTGAGGAGCTCCTCGACGTCGTCCGCCGCCTCGAGTCCGGCGGCGCGACGCTCGAGGAGTCGCTCGCGCTCTGGGAGCGCGGCGAGGCGCTCGCGACCCGGTGCGAGCAGTGGCTCGCGGGGGCCCGCGCGCGGGTCGACGAGGCCGTCAGCCGGCGGGCAGCGCCGGACCGCTGAGGTCGAGCACCCGGGCCAGGGCCGCGGGGTCGGTGTCCGTCCCGGACGTCGTGACGACGGTCGTCACCCCGGCGCCGCGCAGCACGAGGCTGCGGGCGCGCGAGCCGTCCCGGACCACCCACGTCCGGCCCTCGACGTCCCGGGTCCCGGACTCCTCGCCCTGGGCGGTCTGCACCTGCTCCCACCGGTCGTCGGCGCCCTCGGCCTGCTTGAGGCCGGCGTACCCGCCGTCCGGGGTGTCGTAGCGCAGGCTCCACGTCCGCACCCCGCGGGCGTCGACGAGCACCTGCGCCTGCGTCGGCCGCCAGCCCTCGGGCAGACCCTGCGGGACGGCCGGGGCGAACCCGAGCCGCTCGACGGCGCCGGACGCCGCGTTCGCGACGTCGACGGTCGGCTGGAGCACCCGCTCGGGTCGCGGGACGAGGAAGTTCCACACGACGACGATCCCGACGATGACGAGCATGCTCAGCACCATGTCGCGCACCGTGGTGCGCAGGGACCGGCGCCGCCGCTCCTCCGGGTCGGGCCGCGGCACGCCGACGGTGGTCACAGGTCCCTCGCTCACCCGTCCATGGTGCGGCCCGCACCCCGCCCCGGGCCAACCGGGCGCCTGCGGCGCGCAGGAGCCGCACTAGGATCGCCGCGCGGGGTGACGCCCGCTACCCCAGGGAGGCTTGCGTGCAGGACGTCCTCGTGGTGGGCGAAGCGCTCATCGACATCGTCCGGATGCCCGACGGCTCGGGCGCCGAGCACCCCGGCGGCAGCCCCGCCAACGTCGCGCTCGGGCTCGCCCGGCTCGACCGGTCCGTCGTCCTGCTGACCCGGGTCGGCGACGACGCCCGCGGCACGGCGATCGTCGACCACCTCCGCGCCTCCGGCGTCGAGCTCGTCGACGGCTCCCGCACGCCGGAGCCGACGTCGACCGCGACGGCGCACGTCGACGCGGACGGCGTGGCGACGTACGACTTCGACTTCGACTGGACGCTGCCCGTCGTCCCGGACACGTCCGGCTACCGCGCGGTGCACACCGGCTCGATCGGCGCGGCGCTCCAGCCCGGCGGCTCCCAGGTGCTCGCGCTCGTCGAGGCGGCCCGGGCCACGGCCACGGTGACGTACGACCCGAACGCGCGCCCGCGGCTCATGGAGCCGCCGGAGGTGACCCGCCCGCTCGTGGAGCGGTACGTCGCGCTCGCCGACCTCGTCAAGGTCAGCGACGAGGACCTCGCGTGGCTCGCCCCGGACGAGGACCCCGTCGACGTCGCCCGCGCCTGGCACGGCCTCGGCCC
>JBQGCR010000377.1:0-4368 GCA_052038585.1 Kineosporiaceae bacterium | reverse complement strand
GCGCTCCAGATGACGGCGACGGACTGGGCGTCGGACTGCTGGTCCCAGACCCAGAAGATGTCACCGGAGGCGTCGTAGCAGCCCTTGCCGTAGGACTCGTCCACGGTCTTGTTGCACGTGAGGACGCTGGGGATGGTCTTGAGCTGGGCGACGTCGTACTCGTACGCGGCGGCCTGCGCACCGGACGCGGCCGCGAGGACGAGTGCGGACGTGGCGGCGACGGTCGCGGCGCGGCGACGGGTGATGGTCATGGGGTTCCTACCTCGTGACGCGCCGGGTGCGCGCCGTGCGCCCATCGAAGCGCCGCGACCGCGTCGGCCGCCATGGGGAGGACTCCCCGGGACCTCACATGTCGCGGTAGCGCTTCGCGGCGGCGACCCGCTCGCGCAGGCGCGCGGCGTCGGCCGGCACGGGGCGGGACCAGTCGTCGCCGTCGGCGTACGGCAGCCCGTAGGCGGCGGTGTCGCGCTGGGTGCGCCAGCCCTCGGCGAGGGGCCCGAGGTCGAGCGCGTCGTAGCCGATGGAGTCGAGGAAGGCGGTGACGGCGGTCTTGGCCTCCGCGTCGTCCCCCGCGACGGCGAGCGCCGAGCGGTCGGGCGCTCCTGCCGGGCGGGCGAGCGCGCCGAGGGCGCCGGAGGTGATGTTGTTGAAGACCTTGACGACCCGGCTGTCCGCGAGGTGCTCCTGGACGAGCTCGCTCGTCGTCGTGCTCTCGTCGTCGAGCGCGGCGACGTGGCCGTCCCGCTCCGGGTAGTAGTTGATGGTGTCCATGACGACCTTGCCGGCGAGCTCCGTCGCCGGGAGGTCGCGCAGGGCCATCAGGGGCACGGTGACGACGGCGAGGTCGGCGGCCTTCGCGGCCTCCTGCGGGGTCGCGGCGCAGGCCTGCGGGCCGAGCTCCTCGACGAGGTCGCGCAGCGTCTCGGGTCCGCGCGAGTTGCTGAGCACGACGTCGTGGCCGGCGGCGACCGCCAGCCGGGCGAGGGTGCTCCCGATGTGTCCTGCTCCGACGAGTCCGATGGTGCTCATGGCGAGGAGAACGACGCCGGGCGCGGGCCCATTCCGACCCTCAGGCGCCCTCGGGGCAGCGGTACTGGCTGCGGAAGGCGGTGGGCGAGACGCCGGTGCACTTCGTGAAGTGGTGGCGCAGGAGCGCCGCGGTGCCGAACCCGGCGTCCCGGGCGACGTCCTCGACCGACAGGTCGGTCTCCTCGAGCAGCTCGCGCGCCCGGAGCACGCGCTGCTCGGTGATCCACTGGTGCGGCGTCGTGCCCGTCTCGGCGACGAACCGGCGGGCGAAGGTCCGCTCCGACATCGCCGCGAGGCGCGCGAGGTCGGCGACGGCGTGCTGCTCGCCGAGCCGGTCGAGGACGTGCGTGAGCACCGGCCCGAGGGACTCGGCCTCGGTCGTGGGGACGGGCCGCTCGACGAACTGGCGCTGGCCCCCGTCCCGGTGCGGCGGGACGACCATCCGCCGGGCGATGCGACCCGCGACGGCGGCCCCGAGCTCGAGACGCACGAGGTAGAGCGCGGCGTCGATGCCGGCGGCCGTCCCGGCGCTCGTCACGACGTGGCCGTCGTGCACGTAGAGGACGTCGGGGTCCACCGTCGCCCGGGGGAAGCGGGCGGCGAGCTCGTCGGCGTGCCGCCAGTGGGTGGCGCACCGGCGGCCGTCGAGGAGCCCGGCGGCCCCGAGCGTGAACGCACCGGAGCACACGGACAGCACCCAGGCCCCGCGCTCGGCCGCCGCGCGCAGGACGCGGACCACCTCCGGGGACGGCTCGTGGGCGCTCGAGGAGGCGGGGACCGCGACGAGGTCGGCGTCCAGCGCCACCTCGAGGCCGTGGGCCGCGGTGACGCTCGTGCCGTTGCCCGCGTCGAGCGCCCCGGGCCGCTCGGCGCACACCCGGTAGTCGACGGGCGGGCAGCCGTCGTCGGTGCGGTCGATGCCGAAGACCTCGGCGAGGACGGCGTACTCGAAGAGCTGCACCGGCTCCTGGAGGATCACGGCGACGGAGCGGAGGGGCATCCCGCGAGTATGGCAGGAAGTTGACGACCAGCGACAGGTCTGCCACTGGTGGCGCGATCTGCACCGGGCACAAGATCGTGCCATGACCCTCACGGAGATCCTCGACACCGCCACCCCCCTCGCCGTCACCGGCGCGCTCGTCGCCCCGGTCGCCTACCTCCTCGAGCGGACCCACCGCCGCGCGTCGCTCGACGCGGGCGGTCGGACGGCGCACTGGCTGCAGGCGCACGACGTCGACGACGCGGACGCCCGTCGCCTCGCCGCCGACCTGCGTGCCGCGCAGCCGACCCCGGTCGCCCGTCAGGCAGGCACGCCGACGCGCTCGGCGGTCCGCTGCCCCGCGGCGCCGGCCGCCCAGGTGCGGTAGCCCCCGTCGAGGTTGCGCACGGAGCGCCCGTGCTGCGCGAGCAGCCGGGCCGCCACGTACCCGCGCAGCCCGACCTCGCAGTGGACGACGAGCGGACCCTCCGGCAGCTCGTCCAGCCGCGCGCGCAGGTCGTCGACCGGGATGTTCACCGCTCCGGGCACGGGCCGCGCCGCGTGCTCGCGGGGGCTGCGGACGTCGACGAGCGTCGCGCCGGCCGCGAGCGCGGCGTCGAGCTCGTGCCACTGGAGCGTCTCGACGTCGCCGTCGGCCACGGCGCGGTCGACCCAGCCGAGCATGTTGACCGGGTCCTTGGCCGAGCCGAACTGCGGCGCGTAGGCGAGCTCGAGGTCGGCGAGGTCGCCGGCGGTCAAGCGGCCGGCCATCGCGGTGGCGACGACGTCGATGCGCTTGTCGACCCCGTCGCGCCCGACCGCCTGGGCGCCGAGGATCTCGTCGGTCCGCGGGTCGACGAGGAGCTTGAGCGCCATCGTCTCGACGCCCGGGTAGTACCCGGCGTGCGAGCCGGGGTGGGTGTGGACGACGCGGTGCGGACGACCGACCGCCGCAGCCGCTTCTCGTTCCAGCCGACGGCGGCGGCCGCGACGCCGAAGACCTCGACGATCGCCGTCCCGAGCACCGGCCGGTCCGCGCCCGGCCGTCCCACGACGACGTCGGCGACGACCCGGCCCTGGCGGTTGGCGGTGTTGGCGAGCGGGACGAGCACGGACGACGCGTCCAGGCCGTCGCGCTTCTCGACGGCGTCGCCGACGGCGAAGACCGCCGGGTCGGAGGTGCGCAGGGAGTCGTCGACGAGGATGCCGCCGCGCTCGCCGAGCGCCAGTCCGGCCGCGGCCGCGAGCGAGGTCTCGGGGCGCACGCCGACGGCCGCGACGACGAGACCGGCCGGCACCGCACGGCCGTCCGAGAGGTGCACGAGGTGCGGCTCGCCCGGCTCCCCGGGGTCGATGCGGACGACCGACGCCCCGAGCGCGAGCCGCACCCCGGCGGCCCGCATCGCCTCGTGAACCGGCTCGACCATCTCGGGGTCGAGCGGCGCCATGACCTGGTCGGTCGCCTCGACGAGGGTCACCGCCACGCCACGGCGCACGAGGTTCTCGGCCACCTCGACCCCGATGAAGCCGCCCCCGACGACGACCGCCTCGTGGGCGTCGTGGGCCGAGGCGACGAGGTGGTCGAGGTCCTCGACGTCGCGGAGCGTGTGGGCGACCGAGATGCCCGGGATGCGCGGCACGACCGGCCGCGCGCCGGGCGAGAGGACGAGCGCGTCGTACTCGAGCTCGACGTCCTCGTCCGTCGAGAGGTCGCGCACGGTGACCCGCCGGTTCGCGCGGTCGATCGCCCGCGCCTCGTGCCGCACCCGCACGTCGATGGCGAAGCGAGCCGCCAGCGACTCGGGCGTCTGGAGCAGGAGGGAGGAGCGCTTCTCGATGACGCCGCCGAGATGGTAGGGCAGTCCGCAGTTCGCGAACGACACGTGGCCGCTGCGCTCGACGACGGTGATGGACGCCTCCTCGTCGAGGCGGCGCAGCCGGGTGGCGGCGGACATGCCACCGGCCACTCCCCCGATGATCACGATCTTCCGCATGGGTCGATCGTATACCCCTGGGGGTAGTGGCCGGTGACGGTCGCCGGTGCTCAGCGGTTGCCGATGAGCCACCCGATGACGAGACCGATGACACCGACGACGACGTAGGGCGCGTAGGACTTGACGAGGACCGGCAGCACGGTGGCCCCCAGGTCGAGCGCGTCGTCGTCGTTCGCCGCCGGCCGGGGCGCCGGGCGCGCAGCCGGCCTGAGTGCGGGACTCGCCGCCGCGGGGACCCCCGCGGTCGGCACCGCGACCGGCTCGTCCGTCGTGGGCGGCGCCTCGGCCGAGGCCGCCGCGCCGGCGGGCGACGCGTCGGCGGCCGCGGCCGTCGCGTCCGGGGCCGTCGCGGCCGGTGCGTCGGCG
>JBQGCR010000376.1:0-8685 GCA_052038585.1 Kineosporiaceae bacterium | reverse complement strand
GGCCCGCCGGCGGCGGGACCGGCGCGCCGGGGGCGAACGGCGGGGCGCCGGCCGCCTCGTCCGGGCCGCCGCCGTACTGGTCACCGCCGTACCGGTCGCCGTACCGGCCGTCGTCCTGGCCGCCGGTCGGACCGCCGAACTGGCCGTCGTACTGGCCGTCGACCTGGCCGCCGTACTGGCCGCCGAGCTGGCCGGTCGCGGCCGGCTCGTCGGGCGTGCCCCAGAGGGACTGGCTCATGAGTTCTCCCCGGAGGTCGTCGTGCCGGACGCCGGGGCAGCGGCGCCGGGCGCGGGGGTGACGGGTGCGGCGCCGGCGGCCGTGCCGGCGGACGGCATGACGTAGACCTGCGCGGCGATGGTCAGGTCGACGACGCCGTTGAGCGGGTCGCCGACGCCTGCGTCGCCGTCGACCTGGGTGACGCTCGTGCCGCCGACGAGGACGAGCCGCTGGAGGGTGGTCTGCACCTTCTTGACGAAGAGCGCGGCCTCGAAGTAGTCGCCGCGGACCTGGATGCTCACCGGGACGGCGACGAGCGAGGGTCCGGCCGCCGCGGTCGTGGTCCCGCTGCCGGCCCCTGCCCCTGCGGTGGTGCCGGTCGTCGTGGCGGGCGCGGCCGCGGCCGGCGCCGTGGCGGCCTCGACGGACACCGCGGCGGCCGGTGTCACGGCGACGAGCCCGAGGCCGCTGGCGGTCGCCGCGGCGTCGAGGTCGCGCACGAGCCGCGCCATCTCGACGCTCGCGGGCAGCTGCTGCTGGATCACCGCGAGGTCGGCCTTGCGCCGGGGCAGGGTCTGGGCGTCCTGCTTGAGCTGGGCGATCTGGGACCGCAGCGCCTGGTTGCTGCGGGACACCCCCGCCCGCTCCTCGACGAGGCGGGCGGCCTCGGCACGCCGCGGCGAGACGAGGAGCAGCCACGTCGCGACGATCAGCAGGACGCAGACGGCGGCGGCGCCGACCACCCACAGCCGGGTGCGGGACATCGTCATCTCAGCGGGCCTTCCGGTCGAACCGGTGGGTGAAGGCGTCGGACGTCACGGTGATGTGCGTCGTGAAGGTCACGTACGGCGGGCCGTCGTCGGACTCGACGTCCTTGACCGCGGTGTCGAGGATCGAGGCGTCGAGGCCCTCGACGGTGTCGACGGCGTCGAGCCAGTCGGCGACGTCCTGGAACCCGGGGGCCTGACCGGTGACCGTGAGGACGCCCGCCCCCGGGGTGTCGAGCGGGCCGGCGGTGGGTGCGGAGGCGTTCGCGCCCGGCATCGGAACGCTCGAGGTGAGGCTCTGCAGCCACATCGTCGGGGGCGTGACGACGGAGACGTCGTACAGGACGGTGTGCCAGGCGATGTCCGTCGCCATCGCCGTCTGCCGTGCGGTCTCGGCGGCCTCGACGGCGGACAGCACCTGGGGCACCTCGGCGTAGCGGCTCTGCTCGGCCCGCAGGCCCGTCGTCACGGCCCGCTCGGCGTCGAGCTGCTCCTGGGCGCCGTCGATCCCGGCGCCGGCCCACCAGACGAGGCCGCCGCACGCGAGGACGGTCCCGGCGAGGGCGAGCGCGAGGCCGCGCTGCACCGTGCGGAACCCGCGCGCGGCGAGGATCTCCGGGGGCAGGAGGTTGACCCGGGGCACCGGCGCCCACTCGACGGGCTGGACGACGGGGGCGGCGACCGACGCGGTGTCGGTGATCGTCATCAGAGCGCTCCGAGGGCCAGGCCCACCGGCACGGCGGCGAGCGGGGTGACGAAGTCGAGCTGGCGGTCGTCGAGACCGGTGCGCCCGACCGTGACGCTGCCGAGCGGGTCCCCGGGCAGGACCGGCAGGCGGGTCGCGGCGGCGAGGCGGTCGGCGAGCCCGTCGAGCCGGGACCCCCCGCCGGAGAGCAGGATCCGCTCCACGGGGGCCGCCGGGTTCGAGGCGCCGTAGTAGTCCAGCGAGCCCCGCACCTCGTCGACGAAGTCCTGCGCCGTCCGGTCGACCGCCCGGGCGACGGCGGCGACCTCCTCGGCGGAGCCGGCGGTGCCGACCTGCTGCTTGAGCGCCTCGGCCTGCGGCCCGGGCACGCCGAGGTTCTCCGCGACGGCGTCGGTGACGTCCTGGCCGCCCATGAGCAGGATGCGCACGAAGCGCGGCACGCCGGCGCTGTGGACGACGATGTTCGTCACGCGGGCGCCGATGTCGATGAGCGCCTCGGTGGCGACGTCGACGGCCGCCCGGCGACCGAGCGAGCGCAGCACCGCGAACGACGTGAGGTCGACCTGGTTGACGGACAGGCCCGCCGCCTGGACGCTCTCGACGTTGCGCAGCACGGTCTCCCGGGCGGCGGCGACGAGCAGGCCGCGCAGCACGCGACGCGAGCCCTCGGTGACGTCCTCGAGGGGGAAGAAGTCGAGCACGGCCGCGTCGACGGGCATCGGGAGGAAGTCCTGCACCTGGAACGGCAGCGCCGCGCGCAGGTCCGACTGCGGCATCCACGGCAGGTCGAGCTGGCGGACGATGACGCGCTGGTTCGCGACGCCGAGGACGACCTTCTTGTGCGAGAAGCCGGTCGCCCGCCACAGCTGGCGGATCGCGGCCGAGACCTGCTCGGGGTCGCAGACCTCGCCGTCGTGGACGACGCCCTCGGGGAGCACCACCTGGCCGTATCGCTCCAGCGTGATGCCGGAGCGCCCGAAGGACAGCTCGGCCGCCCGGACCACCGACGTCCCGATGTCCAGTCCGATCGCCGTCCGTCCAGCCATGCGCCCTCCCGGGGTCGACGGGGTCTCCTGCAGGTCCCGGGTCGATGATCGGGCCGCCTGCGGGGGGCCTTGAGCGGGTCACCGTGCCGGGGCCCCGCACGGGGCCGGCTCGCACCCGTTCGGGCTAGAGCCCGGTCACCCCGAGGTACCAGGACGCGACGTCCGCCCCCCAGACGGCCCCCACCCACGTGCCGAGGATCATCCACGGGCCGAACGGGATCCGGGAGCGCCGGGTCGCCCGCCGGGCCGCGAGGAGCGCGAGGCCGAGCACGCCGCCGAGGACGAAGGCGGCGAAGGCGCCGACGACGACGGCGCCCCAGCCGACGAACCCGAGGTGCAGCCCGAGCAGGCCGGACAGCTTGACGTCCCCCCAGCCCATGCCCCCGGGGTGGACGAGCTTGAGCCCGCGGTAGAGCGCCCACAGCGCCAGGGCGCCGCCGGCGGCCCGCGGCAGGCGTTCCCACTCCCCCGCCGCGCCGGCGCCGACGACGAGGAGCGCCGCGGCGACCGGGTACGACGGCAGCACGAGGACGTCCGGCAGCCGGTGCACGTCGACGTCGACGAGGGTCAGCGCCACCGACAGCGCCGCGAGGTAGAGCCACGCCGGCAGCGACCACGACCACCCGACCCACGCCGCCACCGCGACGAAGAGCGCCGCCGTGCCCGCCTCGACGAGCGGGTAGCGCAGCGGGATCCGGGCGCCGCAGCACCGGGCCCGGCCGCGCAGGAGCAGCCAGCCGGCGACCGGGACGTTGTCCCGCACCGCGATCGGCGTCCCGCACGCCGGGCACGCGCTGGACGGCCGGACGACCGACTGCCCGAGCGGCACCCGGTGGACGACGACGTTGAGGAAGGACCCGACGGCCAGCCCGAGCACGCCGGCGAGGACGGCGAGCGGGAGCAGCGGGAGGTCGGCCGGTGCGGGCACGGGGATCGACTCTAGATCACGAGCCCGCGCGCTGCTCGGACAGGCCGACGACCTTCCACGGCGCCGACGTCGGCTCGAGGAAGTACGGCGGCGGCAGGCTGACCAGGCGCGTGTCGTAGACGTAGTCCTTGAGGTACCCCTGGCCGCCCGACGTGCCGACCGGCCCGCGGTAGCGCTGGTAGATGCCGCCGCGGACCTTGAGGGTGCCGAGGCCGCTCGACGTGCCCCGGTTGAACCACTGGACGGTGAAGGAGTTGTCCACCGAGAGGATCGCCGCGTCGATCTGCAGGTCCTTGATCTGCGCCTGGGCGAGCTCGGCGTTCGAGGACGTCACCGGGTGGTACGTCTTGACCCAGCCCTGCGCGACGAGGCCGAGGACGTCGGTGACCGTCGGGTCGATCTTCGTGCCGTTCCAGACCTGCCGCGAGTAGACGAGGTCGTCGGTGACCACGACGTCGCCGGCCGTCGCGATGGTCAGCTGGCCCTTGAGCGTCCCGGAGACGAACGCGTCCCCGGCCCGGCAGTCGTACGTCGTGATGTCGTCCGCCACCGGGTAGGTCTGCAGCGACTTGCCGTTGCCCGGGCACGTCGCGGTCGTCGGGTCGACGTAGACGACACCGTTCTTCGGCAGCGAGAGCCAGTCGGTCGAGCTCGTGCTCGGCCCGCAGCCGGGGTTGGCGGCCGCCGTCATCGTCGCGTTCTCGACGAGCATCTTCCCGTCGTTGCGCAGCGTGATCCGCGTGGGGCCCTGGTAGAGGCAGCCCTGGCCGCTGCCGGTCACGGCGGCGGAGCGGATCGAGCCGTTCGTCGGCGGCAGCTCGAGCAGCCGGGTGGCGATCGTCGGGGCGAAGCCGGCGGGGTCGGGGACGCCGCCGCTGTTCTGCCGGTAGGGCGCCGACGCAGGGGCGGCCGGGCTGTACGAGGTCTGCCAGTACGTCTCGACCGTGCCCTTGAAGAGCGGGTTCTTGCCGCTGCGCGGGGACAGGAGCATCGCGTCCTTGGTGTACATCGGACCGTTGATGACGTCGCCGCCGACGAAGTTGATGTCGCACGACGGCCCGCCGGAGATCGCGACCTGGGAGGAGACCGGCGCCTGCTCCACGCCGGCCTTCGTCCAGTAGACCGTCTTGGTCTGGGTCGGTGCGCTGCGCGCCCCCGTGGCAGGCGGCACGGAGTAGTAGTAGCGGGCGCACGCCTGCACGGCCGTGTCGTCCAGGCCGGAGTAGGTCTCCTTGTAGGCGGTGCCGCCGTTGAAGGCGTAGTTGACGGTCGTGCTCGAGGCCGGGAGGCCGGCCCCCCAGATGCTGCGCATGAGCGCGGGGGCCAGGCTCTCCTTGTCGGTGTAGTAGATGAACTGGAGGAAGCCGTCCTTGCGCAGGTCGACGACGATCCTGCGGGTCACCCACATCTTCGTGCCGTCCGCCGCCGTCCGGGTGAGCACGCGCCCCTGGGACAGCACCCGGATGAGGCCCGGGGTCGTCGTCGGGTTGCTCACGACGGCGTAGGTGTACTGCGGGGCCTTGGCGCCCGAGGTCCCGGGGACCCTCGCCCACTTCGGCGCCGCGGGGTCGTCGCTGCGGGCCTTCTCCTCCGGGCTGCCGGGGCACGGCGAGGCCCAGTGGGTGTCGCACGTGTTGAGCCGCGAGAGGAAGTCGTCGACCCCGGCCTGCGCGGCGGCCATCGCCGCGGCGTAGTCCTGGGCGCGGCGGGACGTCGGCACGTTCTGCGCGGCGAAGGCCGTCGCGGCCAGGACGAGGAGCATGAGGACGGCCATCGTGCCGACGACCATGACGAGCGCGAAGCCCTCGTCGGGGTGGTCGGCCCGGGAGGGCCTGCCGCGCAGCGCGACTCGCATCGTCCGGCTCCAGGAGGTCATGGTCGCTCCTCAGGCGTTGAGCAGCGTGACGCGGCCGACGGCCGTCGTCGTCGAGGCGGTCTTGGTCTTCGTGCTGCGGATCGTCACCCACGTCTCGACGGACTTGATCGCCGCGAGCGCGGTCGCCCCGGTGACGGTGCCGGCGCTGTTCGGCAGCGACGTCGTCGTCACGCCGCTGGTGTTCGGGGTGTCCCCGGCGGCGAGGTAGGTGAACAGCGGCCGGCCGCCGGTCACGACGTGGCGGGCGAGGACCCGCGTCGTGCCCGCCCCGGTCCAGGTGGTCGTCCCCGCGGCGTCGGTGACCGGCGGGACCGTCGTCTGCCGGACGACGCCCGAGGCGTCGAGCCAGATCCGCACCTTGACGGGCGGGGCGTCGGCGCGCAGCGTCGGCGAGGCGGCCGGCGACGGGGACGCGAGCGCGGTGGTCTTCGTCCCGTCGGCGGCGTAGAAGGTGGCCTCCGTCGGCGTCGCGGTGGCGAAGGCCGTGAGCGAGCCCGTGCCGTCCGGGTCGACCGCGAGGCGCAGGGACCGGGCGAGGTTCTCGGTGACGACCTTGGTCGTCTCGGTGGCGGACCCGCGGGCGTCGGCGGAGTACACGGCATCGGCGCCCCGGACGAAGGTCGCGAGGATCATGCCGCCGAGCAGGGTCGTGAGGAGCATGACGACGAGGAGCTCGACCAGGCTGACGCCGTCGTCCCGGCCGGGGTCGCCGCCGGGGCCCGGGGCGCACCGGCCGATCACGGCGCCACCACGACGGCGGGTGCCGCAGGCACCTGGCCCGCGGTCACGGTCACGGACGTCGCCGGGCCGGGGGCTCCGCCGTCCGAGGCGGTGAGGCTCCACGTGCCGGGCGGCAGCGCGAGCCGCAGCGCGCTCGCCGCGTCGGGGCCGCTCGTCCCGGGGAAGACGTGGACCTCGGTCGGGCAGGTCGGGTTGGTCGCCGTCACGGTGTGACCGGCCTTGAAGGCGTTGCCCTTCTTGACGACCGCGGAGGCGCCGCCGAGCGACGTCGTCGTCACCGTGCTCGTCCCGCCGGGAGCCGTCGTCGCGAGCGCGGGCGACGCCGGGCGGGAGGAGGTGCACGCGCCCGGCCAGACGCCGTAGCCGGCGGGCGACGGGAAGAGCCCGGCCACGGAGAGCGTCCCGCCGCTGCCGGTGACGCAGTCGGGACCCGGTGCGGCGCAGCGGGTCAGCGCGCGGGCCCCGGTGGGGTAGTCGGTGTTCGCCAGGCTGACCGCGAGCGTCGTGGGCACGGGGTAGCCGCCCGGTGCCGGGACCGTGAGCGTCACGGCGGCGGCGCGGTCGAGGACGAAGCCGGCCGCCTTGGTGACCTGGTTCGGGTACACGGCGAGCGGCGTCTGCGACTGGCTCGTGACGCCGGTGCGCCCGACGGAGCCGGCCACGGCGACGCTCGCCGTGAGCGAGGTCGAGGCGCCGACCCCGGCGAAGACGGCGCAGCCGTCGTCGCCGGTCGTCGCGGTGCGCGTGCCCAGCGCGACGGGCACCCCTTCGACGCCGTTGCCGGCCGCGTCGACGACGGGCACCGACAGCACACCCGTGCCGCCCGAGAGCCCGGAGACGGTGAGGGCCTTGAGCGTGTCGCTGCGGACCGCGGGCGTGCCCTGCATGTTCTTCCACCGGACGGTGACGCGGACCCGCAGGTAGGCCGCGGGACCGCTCGCCCCGGAGCACGCGGACCCGCTGCCGCCCACCGAGTCCAGCGTCGAGGTCCGGTCGACGTAGTAGGTCCGGCCGTCGAGCACGACCGTCTGCGTGGGTGCGGCGCCGTCGACGACGCCGTCCGGGGACAGGCCGCGGACGGTCTCGATCTCGCGGGCGGCGAGGTTGGCGGCGACGACGCGGGCCTCGTTGGTGCGGCTCGTCCGCAGCACGGCGGTGAGCGCCACCCCGGCGGTCGTCGCGAGCACCGTGAAGAGCACGAACGCGACGACGACCTCGACCATGCTGAAGCCCTCGTCCTGCGCCTCGTCGCTCAGCACGTCATGCTCCCCATCGCTGCGACCTCCACGTATCCCTTGTCGCTGTCGAAGCGCAGCACCCGGTCCTGGACGTGCTCGTGCCGGCCGAGCACGCAGTAGTGCGACGCCGACGCCGAGACCGACAGCTCGAGCCAGTCCCCGACGCGCAGGCCCTCGGACGCCAGCAGGGGGCTGTCCTCGGTGGCGCCGTCGAGGTCGCCGAGGACGTTGCTGCCCGTGCCACCCCACCCCTCGATCGCGACCGCGGTGTTGCGCAGGTCCGCGGTGGCTGCGGCGAGGTTCGCCTTGTCGACCTGGTTGCGGTACACCGGGATCGCGATCGCGGCGAGGATGCCGATGACGACGACGACCACGAGCAGCTCGACGAGGGTGAACCCCTCGTGCCGGTCGGCTGTGCCTCGCATGCGGTCTCCTCGCACCACGTCGGTCCGGACGGTGCACGGCGTCAGGGGCGGCACCGACGGCTGCCGGTGCCGCCCCTGGAGACGTCGGTCAGCAGGTGCCCTTGACGGGGCTGCCGGTGGCGCTGTCGAACTTCCAGTTGTCCGCCAGCTTGGGGTGGTCGGCCTCGAGGCAGTAGGCGGCGTCGGAGCGCGACTCCATCGTGATCACCGTGCTGTCCGAGGACTTGAACGCGGGCTCCGTGACGCCGGTCGTCGCGGCGTACGTGCCGGCGTCGCCGTAGAACGACTCCATGACGGTGGCGGCGTTGCGCAGGTCGGACATGGCCGAGCGCTCCCACGCCTTCTGCCGCTGGTTGAGGAACGTGGGGATCGCGATCGCGGCCAGGATGCCGATGATGATGACGACCACCAGGAGCTCGACGAGGGTGAAGCCCTCTTCGCGCTCCTCCATGGACTTGCGGATGCGAGCGAGCATCTGCCTTCCCTTCCTGGGAGACGGGGCGCGGTGGGGCCCCAGTGGCTTGACAGTCCGGATATCGGCGGCTGCGTCGCCCCCTTGAGCGATCACGCGCGCTGCGTGGCTCACGTCAACCGATCAGCCACGGTCCGGCGTCACCCGGTCGCCGTCCGCGCCCGTCCCCGGCCCGCCGCACCGCCACGAGGGTGGACGCGCCGTACGGACGTCACCGGGCGCGACGCACCCGTCCGGGCGAGCCGCCCCCGTCCGGCCCGGTGGCGACG
>JBQGCR010000375.1:0-3668 GCA_052038585.1 Kineosporiaceae bacterium | reverse complement strand
TGCGCTGCAGCCGTTCTCGGCCGTCGTCGCGGACGAGGTCAACGTCAAGGGCGTCGAGCTGCACGCGCTCGACGGGCCGCAGGCGGCCGCCGTCGGCGTCTCGCAGCGGCTCACCGTCAACGCCCGGGCGGCCGGTCCGCGCCTGGGCAAGCAGGTGCAGCAGGTCATCCGCGCCTCCAAGGCGGGGGACTGGTCGGCGGACGACGACGGCGGCGTGGTCTGCGGGGGCGTGCCGCTCGAGCCGGGGGAGTTCAGCCTGGAGACCGTCGTCGCCGAGTCCGACGGCGGGCACCGCGCGGTCGCGGTGCTGCCCGGCGGCGGCTTCGTCGTCCTCGACACCGAGGTCGACGCCGAGCTCGAGGCCGAGGGCTGGGCGCGGGACGTCGTGCGCCAGGTGCAGGACGAGCGCAAGGCGGCCGGGCTGCACGTGTCCGACCGGATCCGGCTCACGCTCGCCGTGCCCGCGGCGCGCACCGAGGCGGCCAAGGTCTGGGAGGGCGTGCTGCGCACCGAGACCCTCGCCGAGGACGTCGTCGTCACCACGGCCGACGGCGACGCCGTCGCCGTCACGGTGGAGACGGCGTGAGCCGCGACGCGACCGGCCGCGGGCCCGGGTCGGCGGACAAGGCGGCCGCCGCGGAGGCCGCCGTCGCGGCGCGCTACCGCGAGGTCTACCGCGAGATCCTCGACCGGGCGCCCGAGCACGACCTCGTGCCGAGCCTGGACCGGGTCGCGGCGGTCTGCGAGCTGCTCGGGGACCCGCAGCGCTCGTTCCGCGCCGTCCACCTCACGGGGACCAACGGCAAGACGTCGACGACCCGGATGGTCGAGCGGCTGCTGCGCGAGAAGGGGCTGCGCACCGGACGGTTCGTCAGCCCGCACCTGCAGGACGTCCGGGAGCGGATCGCCCTCGACGGAGAGGCGATCTCCCGCGAGCGCTTCGTCGAGGTCTACGAGGAGGTGCTCCCGTACGTCGACCTCGTCGACGCGCGGTCCGTCGAGGACGACGGCCCCCTCATGACCTTCTTCGAGGTCCTCGTCGCGATGGCCTACGCGGCCTTCGCGGACCTGCCGGTCGAGGCGGGCGTCGTCGAGGTCGGCATGGGCGGCGCCTGGGACGCGACCAACGTGCTCGACGGCGACGTCGCCGTCGTCACCCCGATCGCCCTGGACCACGAGCGCTTCCTCGGGCACGACGTCGCCTCGATCGCCCGGGAGAAGGCGGGGATCGTCAAGCCGGGCGCGACGGTGGTCCTCGCGGAGCAGCCCGAGGAGGCGATGCACGTCCTGCTCGCCCGGGCGGCCGAGGTCGGCGCCCGCGTGGTGCGGATGGACGACGACATCGCCCTGCTGCGCCGCGAGGTCGCCGTCGGGGGGCAGCTCCTGACGGTCCAGGGCCTCGGCGGGGTCTACGAGGACGTGTTCCTCCCGCTGCACGGCGAGCACCAGGCCCGCAACGCCGTCCTCGCGCTCGCCGCGGCGGAGGTCTTCCTCGCGGGGCGGCTGCCCGTCGGGGCGGCGGTGCCGGCGCTCGACGGCGACGTCGTCGGCGCCGCCTTCGCGGACGTCACCTCGCCCGGCCGGCTCGAGATCGTGCGGCGCAGCCCGACGATCCTCGTCGACGCCGCGCACAACCCGGCCGGGGCCGCGAGCCTCGCCGCGGCCCTGGAGGAGTCGTTCTCCTTCGGCAAGCTCGTCGGGGTGGTCGCGATCCTCGCCGACAAGGACGCCGCGGGGATCCTCGACGCGCTCCAGCCGGTGCTCGACGAGGTCGTCGTCACCCGGTCGCAGTCGGGCCGGTCGATGGACGTCGACGAGCTCGTCGAGATCGCCGAGGAGGTCTTCGACGACGGCCGGGTGCACCGCGCCGAGCGGCTGGACCAGGCGATCGACCTCGCCGCGGGGCTCGCCGAGCACGGCGGCCAGATCGCCGGCGGCGTCGTCGTCACCGGGTCGATCACGACGGTCGCGGACGCGCGCACCCTGCTGCGCGCGCCGCTGCCCTGAGGGACGATCGGAGCATGCGTTCCCCGCTGCGCACCCTCGCCGCGACGGTGCTGACCTTCGAGGCGCTCGTCGTCTTCTTCGCCGGGCTCGTCGCGATGAACCTGTCCGGTCTGGACCGCACGACCGGGCTCGTCGTCTTCTCGGTGCTCGCCGTCGCGTGCCTGCTCGTCGCCGGCCTGCTGCGCCGGCCGTGGGGCTACGGCGTCGGCTGGGGGCTGCAGGGCCTCATCATCGCCTCGGGCGTCCTCGTGCCGATGATGTTCGTCGTCGGCGTGCTCTTCGCCGCCCTCTGGTGGTACGGCCTGCACCTCGGCCGCCGCATCGAGCGCGACCGCGCCGCCTACGCCGCGGCCCCCACCCCGACCCCCTGACGCCGGCTCCGCTGGCGGTCAGGGGAGGCGGACGATCGCGGCCCAGGCCGGTTCGCGGGCCGGGGCCGGCGCCGGGGCGGCGGGGGACGAGGCGACGAGGTCGGCCTCGAGGGCGGTGACGTCGGACAGGTCGGCGGACAGCTCGGCGGCGACCTCGGCGGCCACCTCGGCGGCGACCTCGGCGGCGGTCGCCTCGGCCTGCACGCGGGCGACGGCGGCCGCCGCGGCGGCGGCGTCGCGGCCGTGCTCGGGGGCCGGCAGGCCGAGCCGGGCGTGGAGGTCGGCGTCGGCGGCGGCGACGAGGGAGACCAGGCCGCCGTCGTCCCACGGCTCGAGGACCGACCGGCCGAGGACGAGCTCGCGGTCCCACGCTTCCGGGGCGTCGGCGGGGTCGAAGCGGGAGACGACGCGCTGCTCGAGGACGTCCATCGGCGCGCCGGCCCCGTGGGTGACGACGACGAGCCGGTCCTCGCCCCAGCGGGCGACGACGTCGGTCGCGCGGGTCACCGACCGCAGCGTCCGCGCGATCCCGACGAGCAGGCCGTCGGCCGCCTCGTCGCCCTCGGCGCCACGGACGGCGTCGAGCCCGGGCACCGAGACGAACGTGCAGCCGACCGCGCCGCTCTCCCGGCGGGCGATCGCGACGAGGTGCCGGCCGATGAGCTCCAGGCCGTTGCGGTCCGGCAGCCCCGTGAGCGGGTCGGTCACCGCGGACTCGCGAACCTGCGCGCGGGCGACGGCGAGCTGGCCGGCCTGGGTGAGCACCGTCCGCTCGGCCTCGGCGAGCGCCCGCGCCCTCGCTTGGGAGGAGGCCATCGCCGCGAGCCGCGCCGTCCGGACGCCGCGCGCCGCCGCGAGCGAGCCGAGGACGGCGGCCACGTGGAAGCCGTACGACGAGGACGGCCCGGCGGCGGCCGCCGCGAGCCACGCCCCGCACACGACGAGCGCCGTGGCGCGGTACCAGAACGTCGCCTGGAGCAGGGCGCCCGAGCAGGCGACGACGAGCATGACCTCGCCGGTGCGCTCGAGGCTGCCGTGCGTCGTCAGGTAGAGCCGGGCGTCCCCGGCGGCGGCGAGCAGGCACCGGGACAGCAGGAGGGGCGCGGCGACGCCGCCGACGGCGCGGCCGCGCAGGGTGAACGCGACGACGGCGAGGACGAGCCCGGCGCACCCGGCGACGAGCGCCCACGTGCCGGCGGCGTAGGACGACGCCGAGACGGCGTGGGACAGGGCCATCGCCGAGAGCACCACGGCGAGGACGCCGGGCACGAGCGCGACGAGGCGGTCGGC
>JBQGCR010000374.1:0-5858 GCA_052038585.1 Kineosporiaceae bacterium | reverse complement strand
GCAGGCGCGCCCAGAGCAGGTCGCACACCGAGTGCACCCGGGCGGCCCGCCGGTCGGTGAGCAGCGCGGGCAGCGGCTCGTCGAGCGGGCGCTCCTCGAGCCGGACCCGCTCGACGGTGTCGAGCCCGACGAGGTAGCGCACGAGGTCGGCGTACGCGGCGTCGGTCGCGGCGACGAGGACGTCGACCTCGACGACGGTGCGGCACGTCCGCTCCTGCCAGTCGTCCTTGACCGTGTAGCGCAGGACACCGTCCTCGCGGCCGTCGGAGCCGGAGTGGACGACGTGCACCGCGCTGCGCGGCGGGGGGCCGGGCGGGGCGCTGATCCCCGCACGGACCTCCCACCACCGGGCGGACAGGTCGATCGCGCCGGGGCGGCGGCTCGCCTCGAAGACCTGCCCGGCCGCCTGCACGAAGGCCTCCAGCCGGACGACCCGCGTCGTCCCGTCGGTCGGGACGCCGTCGCGGACCCGGGCCGCGCGGACGTCGACCCACCACGTCGACGTCGTCGTCGCCGGGCCGAACCCGAAGCGGCCGTAGATCCCCGCCTCGCTCGCGACGAGCACGGCCGCTGGCACCCCGCGGGCGGCGGCGGCGTCGAGGTCGGCCCGCATCATCGCCGAGAGCAGCCCGCGCCGGCGGTGGGTCGGGCGGACGGTCACCGAGCTCACGGCGTCGGCCGTGACGCGGCCGCCGGGCACGGTGAGCCCGGTGTCCCACGAGCGGAACGTGCCGACGGCCTCGTCGCCGTCCCAGACGGCCGTGAGGCGCTGACCGTCGTAGTCCGGCCGGCGCCAGGCCATGAGCTCGGGCGTGACCGGCGTGGAGTCCTTGAAGACGAGGGCGGCGTTCGTGCGCCACGCGAGGAGCTCGGCGGGGGAGTCGACGTCGACCGGGCGCAGCTCGAGCCCGCCGGGCAGGGACGGGGGCGGCGTGGAGGGCATGCCCCGACCCTACGAGGGACCCCCGACGGCGTCGTCCGGCAGGCGCCGCACCGCGAGCCGTCCCGCGGCGTGGTCGTCGTCGTCCACCGTCGCATCGACGACGACGTCCGCGCGCTCGCGGGTGCCCTCGGCGGCGAAGAGCGCCTGCTCCTGCAGCGCCCAGCGCTCCCAGTGCGGCCGGTAGGCCTCCCCGTCGCGCTCGATGCCGCGCCGGAACCGCTCCGCGCGGGGCGCCTCGACCCACACGAGCAGGCTCAGGTGGGCCGCGACGGCCCGCGAGCCGCTGCCGACGCCCTCGACGACGACGACCCCGCCGCCGGGGACGGCGTGCTCCTCGGCGTAGGCGCCGGCGACCCAGTCGTAGCGCCGGTACGCCCCGTCCCGGCCCTCCGCGAGGGGTCCCACGACCCACTCCGCGAGCCGGGGGACCGCGTCGGCCAGGCCGTCCCAGCCGGGGTAGAGGTCGTCCATGTGGACGACCCGCGCGCCGCCGAGCGCCTGCGCCAGGCGTGCCGACAGCGTCGACTTGCCCGACCCGCTCGGCCCGTCGACGGCGACGACGCGCGTCGAGCCGGCGCGCGGCGGCCGGGCGAGGACGAGCGCCGCCAGGGTGGCGACGTCGCTCACGCGGGGGAGAGGGTCACGCACACCCGGTCGGTCATGCCGCGGCGGCGGCCGGCCCAGAGCATGAAGCGGGCGTAGAGGCCGTACTTGCCGACGATCGCCGCGTTCAGCCGGTCGAGGAGCGCGGGGTCGTCCTCGACGGTCGCCGTCGCCTCGACCTCGGGGGCACCGTCCCGGACCCGGCCGCGCATGTCGCACGGGCGCAGCGTGACCCGCGGGGTGTGCCGCAGCCGCTTGACCTTGCCGGTGCTCGCCGTCGTCGTCACGAGCAGCCGGTCGCCGTCGGCGACGACCCAGACCGGCGTGGCCACGGGGGTCCCGTCGCGGCGGAACGTCGTCAGGCTCACGTACTTCTCGGCACCGAGGGCGGACCAGGCGGGGGAGGTCGGCATGACCGCCGACACTACGCTGGGGCCCGTCCCCCCAGCACCCCTCGCCGCAGGAGAAGATCGAGTGAGCGTCGCCGTCCGGGTCGTCCCGTGCCTCGACGTCGACGCCGGACGCGTCGTCAAGGGCGTCAACTTCGTCGGCCTGCGCGACGCCGGGGACCCGGTCGAGCTGGCCCGCCGCTACGACGCGGAGGGCGCCGACGAGCTGACGTTCCTCGACGTCACGGCGTCCTCGGACAGCCGCGCGACGACGTACGAGGTCGTGAGCCGGACGGCGGAGGAGGTCTTCATCCCGCTCACCGTCGGCGGCGGCGTCCGCACGGTCGACGACGTCGACCGGCTCCTGCGCGCCGGGGCGGACAAGGTCGGCATCAACACCGCCGCGATCGCCCGGCCGGAGCTGCTCGCCGAGGTCGCCGACCGGTTCGGCGCCCAGGTGCTCGTGCTGTCCGTCGACGCGCGGCGCTGCCCCGACGGGACGACGACGGAGTCCGGCTTCGAGGTGACGACGCACGGCGGCCGCCGCGGCACCGGGATCGACGCCGTCGCGTGGGCCGAGCGCGCGGCCCGGCTCGGCGCCGGCGAGATCCTGCTCAACTCGATGGACGCCGACGGCACCAAGGCCGGCTTCGACCTCGAGCTCATCCGGCTCGTCCGGGAGCGGGTCGGCGTGCCCCTCGTCGCGAGCGGCGGTGCCGGCGCCGTCGAGCACTTCCCGCCCGCCGTCGCGGCCGGCGCCGACGCCGTCCTCGCGGCGAGCGTCTTCCACTTCCGCGAGCTGACGATCGGCCAGGTCAAGGACGCGATCCGCGCCACGGGGGCACCCGTCCGCTGAGCGGCGGGCCTCAGAAGCCCAGCTTGCAGTCGGCGAAGCGGGTGACGGCGTCGTCGTCTCCGGTCACCTCGACCCGGGCGACGGGGCAGCGGCCGAAGAGGTAGAGGACGAGCTCGCCCGGCTCGCCGGTCAGGGTGACGGCGGGGGTGCCGCGGCGGGCGACGTGACGGCGGCCGTCGGGCGTCGCGAGGACGACGCCGGTGCGGGCCCGGGCGAGGAGCATCCGCGAGCGGCCGGTGAGCATCCGCCACAGGGCGTCGGACTCCTCCGCGGGCAGCTCGCGGGGGACGGCGCCGGGCCGGGCCCGCAGCACGTCCTCGGTGTGGACGAAGTACTCGCCGAGGTTCGCCGCGGCGTCGACGCCGGGGAGGGCGAACGGGCTCCACGGCGGCGGCCCGGCGCGGAACGCCGCGACGAGGTCGGCGAGCGGCCGCTGCGCCGTGCGCCTGAGCACGTGCGCGGTCCAGGCGGAGAAGCCGGGCAGGAGGATCCCGGGCGCGGTGTCGGGCCGGCGCTCGCGGATGACGACGTGCGCGGCGAGGTCGGAGACGGTCCAGCCCTCGCACAGCGTCGGTGCGTCGGGTCCGGCGGCGAGCATCGCGTCGGCGAGCGCCTCGCGCTCGCGCGCGGCGAAGGAGGTCGTCACGGCCGTCAGCGTAGGACAGCGGCAACCCACGGGCACCTGTCGGTGGTGCGTGAGAAGGTGGGATGAATCCGGGCCGCCTGCCCGTTCACCCCTGCACGCTCTCGAGAAAGGCTCCTGCATGCCCGCGGAGGACCTGGCGTCCCACGACGGCGCGACGATGCGCCGTGGGCTGCGCATCGTCGCCCGCGGCATCCGCGACGAGCCGGCGATCTTCGCGCTGGCCGTCGTCGGCTCCGCGCTCTACGGCGCCGGCACCGCGGGCTCGGGCTGGGTGCTCGGCCGCGTCACGGACTCGGTCATCGCCCCCGCCTTCGCTGCGGGCCGGGTGACCCGCGACGACCTCGTCACCGCCGGCGGGGCGATCGCGCTCGTCGCGCTCGCGACGACGGTCGGGGTCATCCTCCGGCGGGCCGCGGCCGGCGCGACGATGTACCGGCTGCAGGCCCGCTACCGCCGTGCCGTGACCCGGCAGTACCTGCGGCTGCCGCTGTCCTGGCACCACCGCCACCCCGCCGGCCAGCTCCTGAGCAACGCCAACGCCGACGTCGAGGCGACGTGGAACGTCTTCGCGCCGCTGCCGATGTCCCTCGGCGTCCTCGTCATGATCGTCGTCGCGGCGGTGGCCATGCTCGCCGCCGACCCGGTGCTCGCCGTCGTCGGCCTCCTCGTCCTGCCCGCCGTCCTGTGGGCGAACGCGGCCTACCAGAAGCGGATGTCGCCCCTCGTCATGCGCGCGCAGCGGCTGCGCGCCGACGTCTCGACCGTCGCCCACGAGAGCTTCGACGGAGCCCTCGTCGTCAAGACCCTCGGCCGCGAGGAGCAGGAGGCCGAGCGCTTCGGCGCGACGGCGACGGCGCTGCGCGACGCGAACATCCGCGTCGGGCGCACCCGCGGCGTCTTCGACCCGCTCATCGAGGCGATCCCGACCGTCGGCACCCTCGCCGTCCTCGCGGTGGGCACCTGGCGGGTCGGGACCGGCGCCGCGCAGACCGGGGACGTCGTCCAGGTCGCCTACCTGCTCACCCTGCTCGCCTTCCCGGTGCGCGCCCTCGGCTGGGTGCTCGGGGAGCTGCCGCGCACGGTCGTCGGCTGGGAGCGGGTCTCGACCGTCCTCGACGCCGGCGGCGGGATGACCTACGGCAGCAGCGCGCCCGCCCCGGCGGGCCCCGCGGCCCTGCGCCTGGACGCCGCGTCCTACGCCCACCACGACGAGCAGGGCCGGCCGGTCCCGGTGCTCCACGACGTGCACCTCGACGTGCCCCCGGGCCGCACCGTCGCCGTCGTCGGCCCGACCGGCTCGGGCAAGACGACGCTCGCGACGCTCCTGGTCCGCCTCGTCGACCCGGCGAGCGGGCGGGTGCTCATCGACGGGGTCGACCTGCGCGAGGTCCGCCGCGGCGGCGTCGCCGACACCGCCGCCCTCGTCCCGCAGAGCACCTTCGTCTTCGACGACTCGATCCGCGGCAACATCACCCTGGGCCGCGAGGACCTCGGCGACGACGCCGTCCGCACCGCCCTGCGCCTGGCCCAGGCCGAGGGGTTCGTCGACCGGCTGCCGCGCGGCCTCGACACCGAGGTCGGCGAGCGGGGGACGACGCTGTCCGGCGGCCAGCGGCAGCGCCTCGCGCTGGCCCGGGCGCTCGTGCGCAGGCCCCGGCTGCTCGTCCTCGACGACGCGACGTCCGCGGTCGACCCGCGGGTCGAGGCCGCCATCCTCGCCGGCCTGCGCGAGGCCAACGAGGGGACGACGGTCGTCGTCGTCGCCTACCGGCAGGCGACGATCGCCCTCGCCGACGAGGTGGTCTGGGTCGAGGACGGCCGGATCGCCGCCCGCGGCACCCACACCGAGCTCATGGCGTCCAGCCCGGGGTACCGCCGTCGCGTCACCGCCTACGCCCGCGTCGCCGCCGAGCGCGAGGCCGCCAGGGCGGCGGCGGACGGCGACGACGACGTCGAGACGACCGACCACCGCGCAGCCGACGACTTCCAGGGGGCCCAGGCGTGAGCGCGACGACGGTCGAGCCGGACGAGCAGGTCACCGACGCCGCCGGCGGCATCTCGGCGGCCCGCGACCGGACGGTCCGCCAGACCCTGCGCCGCGACATCGAGCTGTCGCCGGAGCTGACCCGCGGCTTCGGCCTGACGATCGCCCTCACCCTGCTCGCCACGGCCGGGCGGGTCCTCGTCCCGATCGCCGTGCAGCAGACCGTGGACCGCGGCATCCAGTCCTCGGGCGGCCCGCGGGCCGGCCTCGTCGCCGGCCTCGCCGTCGCCGCCGCCTTCGGCGTCGCGCTGACCGCCGTCGCGTCCTACCTCGCCAACGTGCGGATCTTCACGGCGACCGAGTCGGGCCTGGCGACGCTGCGCACCCGCGCGTTCCGGCACGTCCACGACCTGTCCGTGCTCACCCAGAACACCGAG
>JBQGCR010000373.1:0-4184 GCA_052038585.1 Kineosporiaceae bacterium | reverse complement strand
GTCAACCTCCGCGGCGTCTTCCACTGCTACCGCGCGGCCGCCCGGCAGATGGTCGCGCAGAACGCGGCCGAGCCCGGGCGGGGCGGCCGGATCATCGGCGCCGGCTCGGTCGCCGCCCACCGCGCGGGGAAGTGGCAGGGCGCCTACTCGGCGTCGAAGTTCGCCGTCCGCGGGCTGACGCAGTCCGCGGCGCAGGAGCTCGCCGAGCACGGCATCACGGTGAACACCTACAGCCCCGGCGTCGTCGCGACGCCGATGTGGGAGGGGATCGACGCCGCGATGACCGACCGCCTGAGCACGCAGCGGGGGTCCGCGATGGAGGGCATGCTCGCCTCGATCCCGTTGGGGCGGCTGGAGACCCCGGACGACGTCGCCGGCGTCGTCTCCTTCCTCGCGTCGCCCGACGCGGGGTACGTGACGGGCCAGTCGCTCGTCGTCGACGGCGGGATGTGGTTCTCGTGAGCGGTGTGCGGCTCTACCTCGACACGGCGGACCGGGCGGCGGCCGAGCCGCTGCTCGCGACCGGCCTGTTCGCCGGGCTGACGACGAACCCGACGATCCTCCAGCGCTCCGGCCTCGGCGTCGCCGACGCCCCGGACGTGCACCGCTGGGCCGTCGACGCCGGCGCCCGGGAGGTCTTCTTCCAGGCGTGGGGCCGCGACGCCGCGACGCTCGTCGAGCGCGGGCTGGCGCTGCGGGCGCTCGGTCCCGAGGTCGTCGTCAAGCTCGTCGCCTCGCAGGAGGGTGCGGCCGCCTGCGCGCAGCTGTCCCGGCAGGGCGTGCCGACGCTGCTCACCGCCGTCTACGCGCCGGGGCAGGCGCTCGTCGCCGCGGCGGCCGGGGCCACGTACATCGCCCCGTACCTCGGCCGGCTCGGCGACTCCGGCCGCGCGGCGCACGACGACGTCGTCGCCATGCAGGAGGTGCTCACCGCCACCGGCAGCGCGACCGAGATACTCCTCGCGAGCATCCGGGACGTGTCGTCGATGGTCGCGCTCGCCCGCCGCGGCGTGCGGTGCTTCACGACGGGAACGCCTGTGGCGCAGGCGCTCTTCGCCGACGAGCTCACCGCGCAGGCCGACCTCGACTTCGAGGCGGCCGTCGCCGCGACGGGCGGCTGACCCGGTCCGCGCCGGTCAGGCGTCCCGCACGCCGAGCAGGTGCTCGATCGCGTACCGCTGGATCCGCGCGAACCCGTAGCCCTTCGTCCGGGCCGCCTCGAGGTCGTAGTCCTCGAAGGCGGACCGGTCGGCGAGGAACCGCTCGTAGTCCTCGCCCGGCTCCAGGGTCGGGGTGCTGAGCGCGTCGACCTCCGCGGCGGCGAGCGCCTCCTGCACCCTCGGGTCGGCCCGGAACTGCTTGGACCGCTCGCGCAGCGTGAGGTACAGCTCCATGTTCGCGAGGGCGGACTCCCAGACGCCCTCCATGCTCTCGGTGCGCAGCGGCTTGTAGTCGAAGTGCCGGTCGCCGTCGTACGTCGGGCCGCCACCGGGGGCGCCGTTCTCGAGGAGGTCGACGGTCGAGAACGCCTGGAGCAGGTCGCCGTAGCCGAAGACGAGGTCCTGGTCGTACCGGGGACCCTTCTGGCCGTTGAGGTCGATGTGGAAGAGCTTGCCCTGCCACAGCGCCTGGGCGATCCCGTGGGTGTAGTTGAGGCTCGCCATCTGCTCGTGCCCGGTCTCGGGGTTGATCCCGACCATCTCGTGGTGCTCGAGCTGGGAGATGAACGCCAGGGCGTGGCCGATGCTCGGCAGGAGGATGTCCCCGCGCGGCTCGTTCGGCTTGGGCTCGATGGCGAACCGCATGCCGTAGCCCTTGTCGATCGAGTACTGCGCGAGCAGGTCGATGCCCTCGCGGTAGCGGTCGAGCGCGGCCCGCACGTCCTTGCCGAAGTCGACCTCGGAGCCCTCGCGGCCGCCCCAGAAGACGTAGATCTTCGCGCCGAGCTCGGCCGCGAGGTCCATGTTGCGCATGACCTTGCGCAGCGCGTAGCGCCGCACGCCCCGGTCGTTGCTCGTGAAGCCGCCGTCCTTGAAGACCGGGTCGCCGAAGAGGTTCGTCGTCACCATCGGGACCTCGAGGCCGGTCTCGTCGAGCGCGTTCTTGAACTCGCCGATGATCCGGTCCCGCTCCGCGGCGCTCGAGCCGGGCGGCACGAGGTCGTCGTCGTGGAACGTGATCCCGTACGCGCCGAGCTCGGCGAGCTTGTGGACGGCCTCGACGCCGGCGAGCACCGGTCGGGTCGCCTCGCCGAACAGGTCGCGGGCCTGCCAGCCGACGGTCCACAGGCCGAAGCTGAACTTGTCCTCGCGGGTGGGGGTGGGGGCCACTGCTGCTCCTTCGTGGGGGTCGCACGGACCCCACGCCCGTACCCCGGGAGGGCTAGTTCACCGGACCGGGCCCGGGTGTCGTCCCGACCGGCGCCTCGCTGCGGTCGCCGGACCACTGGGTGTGGAAGGAGCCCTCGGCGTCGACCCGTCGGTAGGTGTGGGCGCCGAAGTAGTCGCGCTGCGCCTGGACCAGCGCGGCCGGCAGCCGCGGCGAGGCGAGCGCGTCGTAGTAGGCCAGCGCCGAGGAGAACCCGGGCGCCGGGACGCCCGAGCGGGCCGCGACCGCGACGACGCGCCGCCACGCCTGCTCGCCGTCGGCCACGGCGGCCGCGAAGTACTCGTCCTCGAGCAGCGTCGTCAGGTCGGGGTCGCGCGCGTACGCCTCGGCGATCCGGTCGAGGAACCGGGCGCGGATGATGCAGCCGCCCCGCCAGATCCTCGCGACCGCGCCGAGGTCGACCTGCCAGCCGTACTCCTTCGCGCCCGCGACGATCGCGTCGAAGCCCTGGGCGTAGGCGACGACCTTGGAGGCGTAGAGCGCCGCCCGGACGTCGTCCTCGAAGCCGTCCCCGGCGGGTTCGGGCTCGGGCCGGGACCGGACGACGCGCTGCACGGCGGCGCGCTGCGCGGGCTTGCTCGACACCGCCCGCGCGAAGACGGCCTCGCCGATCCCGGAGACGGGGACGCCGAGGCCGACGACGGTCTGGACCGTCCAGACGCCGGTGCCCTTCGACCCGGCCTCGTCGACGATGACGTCGACGAGCGGCTGCCCCGTCCGGGCGTCCCGGTGCCGCAGCAGGTCGGCGGTGATCTCGATGAGGTAGCTCTCGAGGTCGCCCTCGTTCCACGCGCTGAAGACGTCGGCGAGGGCGTCGGTGTCGTGGCCGCCGACGCGGCGCAGGAGGTCGAACGACTCGGCGATGAGCTGCATGTCGGCGTACTCGATGCCGTTGTGGATCATCTTGACGAAGTGGCCGGCGCCGTCGGTGCCGACGTGCGTCACGCACGGCTCGCCCTCGGCGACGGCCGCGATCGAGGCGAGGACCGGGCCGAGCGTCTCGTAGGCCTCGGCGCTGCCGCCGGGCATGATCGACGGCCCGTGGAGCGCCCCCTCCTCGCCGCCGGAGATGCCGGCGCCGACGAAGTGCAGGCCCTTCTCGCGCAGCGCGCGCTCGCGGCGGATCGTGTCGTGGAAGTTCGCGTTGCCGCCGTCGACGATGATGTCGCCCGGCTCGAAGCGCTCGGCGAGCTGGTCGACGACGGCGTCGGTGCCCTTCCCGGCCTGCACCATGACGATCGCGGTGCGCGGCCGGGCGAGCGAGGCGACGAACTCGTCGACGGTCTCCGCGGCGAGGAAGCCCGCCTCGGGGTGCTCCTCGACGAGCTCGCGGGTGCGCGACGTCGTCCGGTTCCAGACGGCGACCCTGTTGCCCTCGCGGGAGGCGAGGTTGCGGGCGAGGTTGCTGCCCATGACGGCGAGGCCGACGACGCCGACGGTCGCCGTGCCGGTGCTGCTGCTCACGCGGTGCTCCTGGGGTCGGGGACGGTCTGGTGCCTCCAGCCTGGACCCGATCACGCCGGTCAGCGCGCCGCGCGGCGTCCGAGGAGCCAGGTCAGGGGGGCCGAGAGCGCCACCATGACGAGCGCGTACGGCGCCGCCGAGCGGTAGTCGAGGCTGTTGCTCGCCTGCCAGAACGCCGTCGCGAGGGTCTCGGTGCCGGTCGGCGCGAGGAGCAGGGTCGCCGTGAGCTCGGTCGACGTCGCGATGAAGACGAGCGCGAAGCCCGCGACGAGGCCGGGCAGGGTCAGCGGGACGACGACCCGGACGAGCGTCGCCAGCGCGCCGCTGCCGAG
>JBQGCR010000372.1:0-3696 GCA_052038585.1 Kineosporiaceae bacterium | reverse complement strand
GAGGCAGAGCGCGAGGACGAGCCCGAAGACCGGGTCGGGACCGCAGACGGCCGGGTCGTCCGGGGTGCACGGGACGTCGTCCCCGGTCAGGGCGGCGGCGAGCGCCGCCGCCCACAGCAGCGGCAGCACCCACCGGGCCACGAGGCGCGGGGAGCGGGTCAGCCGCCAGTCACGGACGTCGACCCCGTCGAGGGCGGGCACATCGGGCAGCACACCCCCATCGTCGGCACCTCACCCCGTGATCATGAACGCTACAGGCGTGATCATGGACGCTGCAGGCGTGATCATGGACGGTCGTCCCCGCGGGCCGACGCTCCGGCGGCGGCGCAACGCTCGCTCAGGCCACGGCACGCCCGCCCGCGAGCAGCCGGCCGTGCTCGTGCGCCTGCCGCTCGGCGGCGACGCGCAGGTCGTCGGCGAGGTCGGTGAAGGCGTCGAGCGCGGGGTTGACGCCGACGAGCGTGAGCTCGCGCTCGACGACGCGCAGGTCGAGCTGCCACACGTCCTCGAGGATGCGGCGGACCCAGCCGGTCGAGTGGTCCCAGCCCTCCCGGGGCGTGCCGGCGGCGTAGCTGCCGCCGCGCACCGTGACGAGGAGGGCGGGCCGCCCGGCGAGGGGCGGCTCGGCGCCGGGGGAGAAGCGGGGGTCGGTGGTCACCAGGTCGACGTAGGTCTTGACGTGCTGGGAGACCCCGAAGTTGTAGAGCGGCACGGCGAAGAGGAGGGCGTCCGCCGCGACGAGCTCGTCGGCCAGCGTGGCCGCGAGGGCCAGCGCGTCGACCTGCTCCGGCGTGCGCGCCTCGGGCGGCAGCCACGACCCCGCGACGGCGGCGGCCCAGGCCGTGGCGGGCAGCGGCTCGGTCCCGACGTGCCGGCGGACCACCGGCGAGCCCGGCGCTGTCGCGCGCCACTGGGCCTCGACGATGTCCGCGATCTCGCGGCTGGCCGACCCCTCGACGCGGATGCTCGCGTCCAGACGGAACAGCGACATGACGTCCTCCTCGCTCGTGTTTCGCGGGTTACTAGCAAAAAGCTAGCACTACGGGAAACGTAGCACGCGGGTAGGCTGAGGTCCATGAGCGAGGGAGCCGGCGGCCACGCGTGCGACGCCGCCCTCGTGCGCGCCTTCGGCTTCCTCGGCAAGCGCTGGAACGGCGTCCTCCTCGCCGTCCTCGCGGCGGGGCCGTCGTCGTTCGGCGACCTGCGGCGCTCCGTCGCCGGGATCAGCGACTCGATGCTCTCGGGCCGGCTCGGCGAGCTCACCGCCGCCGGTCTCGTCGTGCGCAGCGTCGACGAGGGACCGCCGGTCTCGGTGCGCTACGCCCTCACCGACGCCGGTGAGGCGCTCGTCCCGGTGCTGCGCCAGCTCTCGGCCTGGGCCGAGGAGAGCCTCACCGAGGAGCGGTGTCAGTCGTCGACGCCGCGGGCCATGAGCGCCTCGCCGAGCCGGTCGGCGTAGCGCAGCGACCGGATCGCGAGCGGGACGACGAGCGCCCGCGCGGAACGCTCCGCCCCGCGGGCCCGGCGCGCCTCGCGCACCTGACGGCCGATCTCGTCGAGGACGGCGATGCTCCGCACGGTCAGGGCGAGCAGGAGCGCCACCCGGTCGGGGTCGACCCCGACGCGGCGCAGCGGCCGCAGCGTCGTCACGAGCGCGTCGAGCAGGTCCGTCGTCCGCGTCGTCAGGGTGACCAGGCCGGCGGACGCGACGGCGACGACGAGGAAGCCGACCGACACCGCCGCCGCGACCGGCCCGGAGAGCCAGAGCTGCGCCGCGGCGAGGACCACGCCGAACCACAGCACGGGCCGCACCTGCGACCAGACCTCGCGCGGCCGCAGCCGGGCCAGCGCCGCGACGGCGACGACGGCGAGCGCCCCGACGGCGACGGCGAGCGGGCTGCGCACGATCCCGAGGACGAGCAGCCCGACGGCGAGGACGGCGAGCTTGAGCCCGGCCGGCGCCCGGTGGACGGGGGAGTCGCGCGGGAGGAACAGCCCGACGAGCATCAGCCGACCAGGCGCCGGTAGACGGCGAGCGCCGCCGCCGGCGCGTCGTCCGCGACGACCCGGCCGCCGTCGAGGACGACGACCCGGTCGAAGCCGGCCACCGTGTCGAGCTGGTGGGTGACGAGGACGACCTGCTGCTCCAGCGAGGCGAGCAGGGCGGACACCTCCCGCGCGTTGCGCAGGTCGAGCAGCGTGGTCGGCTCGTCGCAGACGAGCACCTGCGGCCCGGAGACGAGCACGGACGTCAGGGCGAGGAGCTGCTTCTGCCCGCCGGAGAGCAGGTGCGCCGGGTGGTCGGCGTGCCCGGCGAGCCCGACCCGCTCGAGGGCCGCGCGCACCCGGGCGTCCCGCTCGGCGCGGGGCAGCTTCTCGCGGCGCAGCGAGAACGCGACGTCCTCGGCGACGGTCGGCATGACGATCTGCGCGTCCGGGTCGGTGAAGACGAAGCCGACCCGCCGCCGCACCGCGCCGCCGTCGCGGACGGTGTCGAGCCCGTCGACGCTGACCCGCCCGGACGTCGGCGCGACGAGCCCGTTGAGCATCCGCGCGAGCGTCGACTTGCCCGAGCCGTTCGCGCCGACGACGCCGACCCGGCGCTCGGCGAGCACGAGGTCGAGGCCGTCGAGCACGACCCGGTCGCCGTACCGGTGGCCGACGCCCTCGAGCCGGATCTCGCTCACGGGCCGACCCGCTCGACGAGCACCGCCACGCCCTGGCCGCCCCCGACGGCGGTCGTCGCGACGCCGTACCGGCCGCCCGCACCGGGCCGGACGAGCCGGCCGAAGAGCCGGACGACGCCGAACGCGCCCGACGCCCCCCACGGGTGCCCGAGCGCGATCGCGCCGCCGTCCGGGCAGACCCGGTCGGCGTCCGCGCCGAGCGGGTCGAGCCCGAGGGCGTCGGTCAGCGCGAGCACCTGGGCGGCGAAGGCCTCGGTGACCTCGACGACGGCGACGTCGTCGAGCGGGACACCGGCCCGGTCGAGCACGGACCGCACCGCGGGGACGGTGCCGAGCCCGGGCAGCGCGGGGTCGACGCCGGCGGCCGCGGTCGCGAGCACCCGCAGCCCGGGCACCCCGGCCCGGGCCCGCCAGGCCTCGCTGACGACCGCGACGGCCGCCGCGCCGTCGTTGACCCCGCACGCGTTGCCCGCCGTGACGGTGCCGCCGGGGGAGAAGGCGGGACGGAAGCGGGCGAGCGCCGCCGGGTCGAGACGTCGCGGCCGGTCGTCGAGCGCAGTCCCGGCGACGGGGACGACCTCGGCCGCGAAGCGGCCCGCCTCCCGGGCCGCGAGCGCCCGGGCGTGCGAGCGCACGGCGTAGGCGTCCTGCCGGACGCGGTCGACCCCGCACCGCGCGGCGAGGTCGTCGGCGGCGGGCCCCATGTCGGGGTCCGGGCGGCCGTCCGGGGTGAACCTGGCCCGCCGCCCGTCCCAGCCGCTGCCGCTCTCCGCGCCCCCGGCGAGGCCGACGTCGGCCTCACCGGACGCCACGAGCGCCGCGGCCACCCGGACGGCCTCGAGCCCCGAGCCGCACTGCCGGTCGACCGTCACCCCGGGGACGTCGTCGCCGAGCCCCGCCGCGAGCGCCGCGACCCGGGCGACGTCACCGCCGGGACCGCGCGCGCAGCCGAGAACGACGTCGTCGACGACCGCACCCCGCAGGTCCGCCGCGAGCGCGGCGAGGACCG
>JBQGCR010000371.1:0-2980 GCA_052038585.1 Kineosporiaceae bacterium | reverse complement strand
CCCGGGCGGGCCGGGGGGGGGCCGGCGCGCGGGGGTCGCGGCCCCCCCCCCGCGGGCGGGGCCCGGGCCACGCCGTGGGGCGCCGGGACCCCGCCGTGGGCGCAGGCGCCGCAGCAGGCGGGGTCCGGCCCGTGGACCGCCGGGCCGACGACGGACGACGGCGAGCCGCTCGCCGGGCTCGGCGTCCGGCTCGTCGCGCGGGTCCTCGACTGGCTGCTCGTCGGCCTCGTCACGGCGCTGCTGCTCCTGCCGTGGGCCGGGCGCTACTCCGCGGAGCAGCAGCGGGTCGTCGACGCCTTCGCCGACCCCGACTCCACCTTCACCGACCTGCAGACGGCGATGAACGACCTCACGTCGGCCATGCTCGTGCCGGCCACGGCGACGTACCTGCTCGTCAGCGTCGTCTACGTCGTCGGCTTCCTCACCACCCGGGGTGCGACCCCGGGCAAGCTCCTCTTCGGGCTGCGGGTCCGCCGGGCCGACCGCCCGGCCCGCCCGACGACCGGTCAGGCCCTGCTGCGCTGGCTCGGCTTCGACGTGCTCGTCTACTTCTGCTCGTTCCTCTGGCTCGTCGTCGACGGCATCGCCGGGCTCGCGGACCGGCAGCGCCGGACGGTCCACGACCGCATGGCCGGCACCGTCGTCACCCGCCGCCGCTGACGACCGGACCCGCCCGCGGCGTCGGTCAGGGCCGACGGGGCGCTCCCGACCGACGCCAGGACGACGACGTCGGCCGCGTGACCGCCGGAGGCCGGCTGGCAGGCTCCAAGCACCCGAGGCGACGTCCTGTCAGGACCGGGGTGCTCCCAGGCGGCGGCCGACGTCGAGCATGGCGTCGAGGCAGGCGCGGTCGGCGGTGTCGCTGCGGCCCGGGGCCCGGCCGCCGAGCCGCTCGACCGCGGCGGCGACGAAGCCCTCGGCGCCGTACGTCGGGTCGGCGGACGCGAGGCCGTGGTAGGCGACGAGCGCGTCGACGGCCGGTCCGGCGGCGCCCCGCGGGGCGGCGAGCACCGCGGCCGTCGCGAGGACGGGGGCGGTGAGGGAGCCGATCGAGGTCCGCAGCGCGGCGTGCACGGCGGCGACGACGGCGGGGGAGGTGCGGCCCGCGGCGAGCCAGCCGCCCATGACCTGCGGGCGCCAGTGCCCCCGCAGCAGGGCGACGACGTCGTCGTCGGACGCCGCGCGGGCCAGCGCGGCGACCTCGTCGAGGACGTGGTCGGGCACGCGCGGTGCGCAGCGGCCCATCATCGCCAGGTAGTACGGGGTCACGCAGCGCTCGACGAGCCGCGCGGGCGGCTCGGCCCCCAGCACCTCGACGGAGACGTCGTCGTCCACGCTCATCGGTCCATCCTCCTGACCGGTCGCGCCGGTCGGTCAGCCCTCGTCGTCCGGGTCGAGCAGCCCGAGCGCCACGAGGTCGTCGACCACCGAGGCCGGGTCCGCCGGAGCGACCGAGCCGAGGAAGGACCGCACGAGGGCGGCGTCGGCGTCGCTCATCCGGCGGACGGCGGCGGCCAGGGGAGCCGCGTCCGCGTGCCGCAGGACTGCGGCGACGTCCTCCTCGCCGGCCCCGTTGAGCGCGGCTCGCACCGCGCACACGACGTTGAGGACGCCAGGGACCGTACCGGACCCGACGGCGTCGTCGGGACCCTGGGCCACGTGGACGGTGAGGTCGCGGTCGACGGCCTGCCGGACGAGGACGGCGAGCTCGGCGACGTCGGCGGGCGGGCCGTCGAGCGGCTGCAGGCTCACCGCGAGGTGCTCGGCCCCGTCGGCGGCGACGACGGCGAGCGCGTCGCCCCAGCCCGGCGCGAGTGCGGTGTCGACCCGGGCCGGCGCGGTGAAGTCGAGCGCGTCGAGGACCGCGCGGGCCCCGGCCGGCGGGGACAGGTCCGGCGGCAGGGCGACGTGGACGGCGACGAGCTCGACCCGGTCGTCCTCGAGGATCATGTTGCGGGCCTGGCGCAGCCCGTCGAGGCCGCTGGCGTCGGCGGCGAGGACGATGCCCAGCCCGCGGTCCGCGCCGGTGAGCCCCTCGAGGAGCCCGTCGATCCCCGCGGCCGGCAGCTGGACCGGGCCGAGCACGTCGCGCGACCACGCGAGGCGGCCGTCGCGGTGGCGGGCGACGACGTCGCCGACCCCGGGGGCGCCGGCCCGGACGGCGCCGCCGTCCTCGAGCAGGCCCTCGAAGAGCGACCGGACGGCGGGGCCGGTGCCGGCGTCGCCGTCCGCCCCGGGCAGGGCCGCGAGCTCGCTCACGCGCCCACCGTCGTCACGCCGGCGGCCTGCAGCGCCTCGACCGCCGCCGTCGTCGTCGCGGGGGCGACCCCGGCCGTGAGGTCGAGCAGCACGCGGGTCGCGAAGCCGTTCGCCACCGCGTCGAGCGCCGTCGCCCGGACGCAGTGGTCGGTGGCGATGCCGACGACGTCGACCTCGTCGACCTGCTTGTCCCGCAACCAGTCCGCGAGCGGCGTCCGGGTCGCGCCGGTCTCGGTGGAGCCCTCGAAGCCGGAGTACGCGGCGGCGTGCTCGCCCTTGGTGAACCACGCGTCGACGAACGAGGTGTCGAGCGCCGGGTGCGGCCGTGCGCCGTCGGTCGAGGCCCGGCAGTGCGCCGGCCACGAGTCGACGAAGTCCGGCTCGTCGGCGAAGTGCGCGCCGGGGTCGACGTGCCAGTCGAGGGTGCCGACGACGGCGGCGTAGTCCGCGCGGTGCTCGCGCAGGTGCTCGGTGACGGCGGCGGCGACGGCCGCCCCGCCCGTCACGGCGAGGGAGCCGCCCTCGCAGAAGTCGTTCTGGACGTCGACGACGACGAGTGCCCTGGTCATGGGAGCGAGGCTGCCATACCTCAGCCCCGCTCCCACACCGTGGGGATCGCCGCCTCGCCGCGGGACAGCTGCCGGGCGGTCGCGGGCAGCTCGGCGAGCGCCGCGGCGTGCCGGGCGCGGGCGGCCTCGAGGGGTTCGGCACCGACCACCTC
>JBQGCR010000370.1:0-3809 GCA_052038585.1 Kineosporiaceae bacterium | reverse complement strand
CGGCGACGGTCCGGGCGGTGCCGCCCGGTGCCGTCCCGGCCAGCGCGCCTGCGCCGCCGGTGACGACGACGACGGCGCCGAGCCCCGCCCCGCCGGTGATGCCGAGGATCCCCGGCTCGGCGAGCGGGTTGCGTGACGTCGCCTGCACGAGAGCGCCCGAGAGGGCGAGCGCCGCCCCGGCGAGGAGCGCGGCGACGACCCGCGGGGACCGCTCGTCGAGGGCGAAGGCGCAGACGGGAGCCGCCCGGCCGTCGAGCCACAGCGCGACGTCCCCGGTGCGCAGCCAGGTGTACCCGGCGAGGAGTCCGACGAGGAGGGTCCCGGCGGCGAGCGCGGCGAGGACGGCGAGGACGGTGACGACGCGCGCGCTGCTGCGCGGCCCGGCGCCCCGGGTCGGCGGCCGACGGGTCGGCCCGCTGTCGCGGCTGCGCCGGGCGAGGACGACGAGGACCGCCGCGCCGACGAGCGTCGTCGTCACCCCGGTCGGGACCCGGATCGCCTCGTCCGCGCCGACGAGGGCCCGCAGGGCGACGTCGGCGAGGACGACGGACAGGGCCCCGACGAGGCCGGCGGCGGGGACGAGGACGGCGTGCCGGTGCAGGCCCGGCGCCGCCCGCGCCAGGAGGCGTGCGACGGCCGGGGCGAAGAGGCCGACGAACCCGATGGGCCCGGCGAGCGTCACGGACGCGGCCGTGAGCAGCACCGCGAGGACGATCCCCGTCGCGCGCGTCGACCGGACCGGGACGCCGAGGACCGCGGCGGCGTCGTCGCCGAGGCCGAGCAGGTCCAGGCGCCGGGCGAGGAGCATCGCGCCGGCGACGGCGAGGAGGACGACGGGCCCGAACCGGGTGACCGTGGCCGGCCCGAGCTGGCTCAACGAGCCGCTGCCCCAGGCGAAGAGCCCGGTCGTGCTCTGCTCGAAGAGGATGAGCAGGCCCGCGGTCGCCGACTGCAGGGCCAGGGCGACGGCCGAGCCGGCGAGGACGATGCGCGTCGTCGCGGAGCCCGCGCCGCCTGCGATCGCGAGGACGAGACCGGCCGCGAGCAGCCCTCCGGCGAAGGCGACCGCCCCGGAGGCCCACAGCGGGACCGCGATCCCGAAGGCGGCGACCGCGGTCACCGCGAGGTACGCGCCGGCCGTCACCGCGAGGGTGTCCGGCGAGGCGAGGGCGTTGCGGGACAGGGACTGCAGCAGCGCGCCGGCCACCCCGAGCGCGAGCCCGACCGTCACCGCTGCGGCGAGCCGGGGCAGGCGCGAGGCAAGGAGCACGTCGAGGACCTGCTCGTCCGGCGACGGTGCGGTGAGCAGCGCGAGCAGGTCCCGCAGGCCGACGGCCGAGGTGCCCTGCACGAGGTGCCACGCCGCTCCGAGCACCAGCGCGGCGGTGAGCACCCCGAGCAGGGCCGCGGTGCCGAGCCGGGCCCCGCCCCGTCCGGTCTGCTCCCGGACAGTCGGGGTGCCTACGGCCACAGCGGAACTCCGGCGGGTCAGGAGGTCAGCGCGTCGACGTAGGCGTCGACGATGCGCTCGGCCGACTTCGGGCCGCCGAAGGTCCAGACCCCGGTCGGGAAGGCGGTGACCCGGTCCTCGCGGACGGCGGGCAGCGCGGCCCAGACGGCGTTGGTCCCCAGCGCGGCCATGACATCGCCGGCCGGGTCGACCGTGCCGGTGTGGAAGAACGCGGCGTCGCCGACCGCCGTCATCCCCTCGATGTCGGTCGTCCCGAGGCCGTAGGCCGCGTCGACCGGGCCGGTCCACGCGTTGCGCAGCCCGAGCGCCTCGCCGAGCTCGCCGACGAGCGAGCCCTGGCCGAAGGGACGCAGCGCCACCGTGCCGCCGTTGAGGTAGCCGTCGAAGTAGACGAAGTCCGTCGTCTGCGGCTTCGCGGACTCGACCTCCGCCGTCGCCTCCTCGAGGTGCTCGCGGAAGTCCGCGACGACCGTCTCGGCGCGCTCCTGCCGCCCGGTGGCCTCGGCGATGAGCGTGAACGTGTCGAGCATGTTCTGCACCGGGTCCGCCGCGTCGGCGCCCTTGGTGGCGAGGACGGGGATCCCGTACTTCTCGAGCCGGCCGATGATCTCGTCGTCGGGCGAGTAGGCCTCGACGACGACGAGGTCCGGGTCGGTCCCGACGAGCGCGTCGAGGTTCGGCTCGCCCCGGGTGCCGACGTCCGTGACGCCGTCGGGCAGCGGGACGGCGGTGTTCCACGTGCCGTAGCCCTCGGGGTCGGAGACGGCCACGGGCGTCAGGCAGAGCGTGAGGACGTCCTCGAGCTGCTGCCACTCGAGCACCGCGACGCGGTCCGCGGGCTCGTCGAGCCGCACCGAGCGGCCCCACGAGTCGGTGAGGGACACCGGGCCGGTCGCGGCCGGCGCGGTGCCGGCCTCGCAGCCGGCGGAGGTCTGCGGCGCGACGGCCGACGCGCCGGCGGGGCCGTCCTCGGCGGTCGTGTCGGTCGTGCCGCAGGCGCCGAGCAGCAGGGACAGGCCGACGGCCGAGGCGAGCAGGGCGCGGCGGGGTACGGGCATGGCGAAGGAGTCCTGTTCTGGGAGAGCGGGTTCGGGGGACGGTGCGGTCAGGGGTGGACCGGTTCGGGGGCGGCCCGGCGGACCCGCCGGGTCCGTCGGGGCTCGACGCGGACGAGGCCGCTGCCCGGGTCGACGGTCGCGTCGACCGGCAGCCCGTAGACGTGCGAGAGGTGCTCCGACGTGAGGACGTCCTCGGGGGCGCCCGCGGCGCGGACGCGACCGCCGTGGAGGAGGACGACGTCGTCGGCGACGGCGGCCGCGTGCGTGAGGTCGTGCAGGACGACGCCGACGGCGCGGCCGTGGTCGTCGGCGAGGGACCGGACGAGGTCGAGGATCTCCACCTGGTAGCGCAGGTCGAGGTGGTTCGTCGGCTCGTCGAGCAGGAGGACCTCGGTGTCCTGGGCCAGGCAGGAGGCGACCCACACGCGCTGGAGCTCCCCGCCGGACAGCTGGTCCACCGGGCGGCCGGCCATCGCCGTGACCCCGGTGATGGCCATCGCCCGGTCGACGGCGGCGCGGTCGGCGTCGGTCAGCGGCGACAGCCGGCGCCGGTGGGGGTGGCGGCCGAAGGCGACGACGTCGCGCACCTCCAGGCCGCCGGGGTGCGGTCGCGACTGCGACAGCAGGGTCACCCGGCGGGCGAAGTCCCGCGCCGACAGGGGAGCGGCGTCGCTCAACCCGTCGGGGCCGGCCAGCCGGACCGTCCCGGAGAGCACCGGGTGGAGCCGGGCCAGCGAGCGCAGCAGCGTGGACTTGCCGCTGCCGTTGGGGCCCACGAGGGCCGTCACGGCGGCGGGCCGCAGCCGCACGGTCACCTCGTGCACCACCGGGTCGCGACGGTAGGCCAGGGTCACGGCGTCCGCTGCGCAAGCGATCGTCATGTTAGGTGAGCCTAACCTAAGGAGTGTGCAGCAGGTCAACTCCGGGCGGCCTGCCCGGCCTCGCGGCGCGCCGACCCCCACCGGCGCAGGCGGGGGAGCCGGAACCGCCGACGCCGCGGGTGCTGCTGCACAGGCCGGTCCCAGGGGGACCGGCACGCCCGCTGGCGGACGTAGAACGCGAGGAACCAGGCCATGACGTCTCCTCGGGTCGGTGTCACGGGCATTCGCGGTTTGATGGTGTCGTGTCCGGCGTGACCGGTCAACGGTGTATGGTCGTCACGACTGACGAGGAGGGCGTGTGGCGCGAGGTGACCGGGCCGTGGACGACCAGGCGGGCCGTGCCCGTGACGTCCCGGAGCACGTCGAGCTGCTGCTCGCCTTCGTCAACTCCCTCGACGA
>JBQGCR010000369.1:0-2204 GCA_052038585.1 Kineosporiaceae bacterium | reverse complement strand
GGTCCCGGCGCGGGTGGCGGGCGTCTACGACGTCGTCGTCTATGCCCGCCCGGGCACGGCGCAGGTGACCCTCCCGCAGGCCCTCACGTACGTCGCCCCCGGCGCGAGCGGCGGAGGCAGCGGCGGCGGCAGCGGCGGCGGCAGCGGCGGTGGGTCCACCTCCCCCGGCGCCGGCCCCGGCCCGACGACGCCGACGACTCCGCCGACGACCCCACCGACGACCCCACCGACGACCCCACCGACGGCCCCGCCGGCCCCGCCGAGCCCGACCGGGCCGCGGACGGCGACCGGCCCGGGCGGATTGCGGCTCGTCGAGTCGGCGTCGCTGTCCTCGGGCGACGACGGTACGTGGTCGCGGGCCCGCTGCGCGGGGTCGTGCCGGCCGCTCGCCCTCTGAGGGGCCGGCGTCCGGCGACGAGGCGAGCCTCGCCGAGGAGCAGCCCCTCGAGGACCGGCTCCCCGCGCCGGACGAACCACTCGCGCCCGTACGCGCCGGGGAAGCGGGCCGGGTCGAGGTACTCGGGCCCGATCTGGCTCTCGTGCGCGGCCATCGCCGCGTACTTCGCCGCCAGGCCCGCGAGGTCGGCCACGACGGTGAGGTCGATGCCGGCGAGCGGGGTGCCGACGTCGAGGTCCTCGCCCGCCGCCTGCGCGAGGACGTGCCGCGGCCCCCGGCGCAGCGCCACGGGGTCGACGGTCGACTCGTAGCCGGTCACGGCATGCCCGAGCCGCGCGAGCAGCCCGATGGCGTGGGCACCGGCGCGGTGCACCTGCACGTGGTCGACGTGGCCGTAGATGCCGCGCCGGTCGTAGTGCACGAGGGCGCCGGCCTCCTCCTCGGCGAGCACGGACGCCAGCCGCAGCCCGACGTCCTCCGCCCGCTGCGCGCCGAGCGAGGCACGCGCCCACGGGCCGGCGTGGGCGCCGGAGTCCTCGTGCCCGAGGAGGACGAGCCGGGCGACGCCGAGCGCCTCGGCAGCGGCCTCGAGCTCCCGGGTCCGCCTGCGCTGCAACGACTCCCCCGCAGCGAGCGGGATCCGGGGGACGCCGGCACCGCCGGTCGTCGCGGTGACGAGGACGACGCGGGCGCCCTCGCGGGTCAGGCGCGAGATCGTCGCGCCGGTGAAGATGGCCTCGTCGTCGGGGTGGGCGTGCAGGACGACGACGGTGGGACGGCGGGTGCCGTTCATGGGGGTTGTCCTTCGGGTGGTGGTCGCTCCGGGGCACAGGGTCAGGCCGCGGGACGACAGCAGCGCCGGCCCGCGACCCGGCGACACACCGGGGCGAGGGCGGAGAGGCGCTTGTTCACCACATCGGTCAGGTTGGCACAGCCTCGGCGCCGCGGGCAAGTGTCCGCGGTGGTGCTCCGCGCGGATCCGGGGTAGGACCGACGGGTGTCCCCCGATCCCGTCCTGCTGCTCGGCCCGCTGCTGCGGCACGTCGGGCCGACCTCCGCCACCGTGTGGGTCGAGACCGGCGCGCCCTGCACCGTCGTCGTCGACGTCGCCGGCCGCACCGGCAGCGCCCACACCTTCGCCGTCGCCGGGCACCACTACGCCCTCGTCGTCGTCCGCGACCTGGCGCCCGGCACCGACGCGCCGTACACGGTCCGGCTCGGCGCGACCCAGGTGTGGCCCGCCACCGACGGACCCCTGACGCGCTGGCCCGCGAGCCGGATCCGGACCGCGCCGCCCACGGACGGCACGGCTGGCACGGACGGTGACGACGGCGGCTGCCGCGTCGTCCTCGGCTCGTGCCGCGCCGCCTCGCCCGGCCCCGTCCACCCCGCCGGCGAGACCGGTGGTCCCGAGGGGGACTGCCTCGACGCCGTGGCGCACGCCGTCCGTGCCGACCTCGACGCCCGGCCCGACCTCCTGCTGCTCCTCGGCGACCAGGTCTACGCCGACGAGACCTCCCCGGCCGTCCAGGCCCGGATCGCCGAGCGCCGCGGCACGCGCAGCCGACCGCGACGCCAGGTCCGTGACTTCGAGGAGTACACCTGGCTCTACCACGAGTCGTGGGGCGACCCGCCGGTGCGCTGGCTCCTGTCGACCGTGCCGTCAGCGATGATCTTCGACGACCACGACGTGCACGACGACTGGAACACCTCCGGCGCGTGGCGCGCCGACATGCGGGCGACGGCGTGGTGGTCCGAGCGCATCGTCGGGGCGCTGCAGTCCTACGTCGTCCACCAGCACCTCGGC